>CAKRHL010000123.1 GCA_934338765.1 uncultured Lachnospiraceae bacterium
CTCAATACCGGCTTCATATTTATCTTCTATAAAGTAATCGTAAAATGCCTTTTTATTATTGGCTATGATCTTTTTACTTTCCTTTCCCATAATTCCTCCCTGCACAATATATGTTATTCATATTAAATATTAAATATCATATATCAGCTATCAAACTTTTATTTTCTGCTGCGTCTCTTGGCTGCTTTTTTCTTCGCTTTCCGCTCCTTCATTCTGCGACTGCCTCTGTCAGAACGGCTTCTGCCGCCCCTTCCATCTTTGTCCTTGGATGCACCTCGTCCTTTTCCGGAAGCTTTCGCTGCCATCGCTTTTTTCTCTCTGGCACTGATACGCTCCTTCGGCGACTTCTTTTCCATCGGCGGCAGGATCGGATTGCCTTCCTCATCCTCCTGATACAGCACAAAGTCAATGGTTCTGGTCAGCTTGTCGACACCTGCCACAATGATACGCAACGGCTCACCCATCTTATAAACCTTGCCCGTGTTTTCTCCCACCATACGATGCAGATCTTCATCATAATAGTAATAATCTCCCGGAATATCTGCCACACGGATCATTCCCTCGATGGTATTTGGCAGCTCCACATACATACCCCAGGTGGTCAGACCGGAAATGGTTCCCTCGAAGTCCTTTCCAACAAACTGTTCCATATACTCAGCTTTCTTCATCTTCTCCACTTCACGCTCTGCATCATCGGCACGGCGCTCCAATGCACTTGTCTGCTCTGTCACCTCCGGCAGGATCTTCTGATAATGCTCGATCCGCTTCTCTTTCATGCCACCGTGAAGATTCTCCTTAATGATCCGGTGGATCTGCAGATCCGGATAACGGCGGATCGGAGAAGTGAAATGACAGTAATACTTCATTGCCAGACCGAAATGCCCCTCGCAGTCTGTGGTATACCGCGCCTGCTTCATGGATCGAAGCGCCAGTCTGCCGATCAGTCCTTCCTCCGGCTTTCCTGCAATGGCGCGCATCAGCTTCTGGATCTCCTTCGGATGGATCTCATCCTCCTTGATCTTCAAAGTATATCCAAAGTTCTCGATAAATAACGCAAGATTCTGGATCTTTTCCATATCCGGCGTCTCGTGGGTACGATATACAAACGGAAGCTCACTCCAGAAATACTCCTCTGCCACCGTCTGGTTGGCTGCCAGCATAAACTCCTCGATAATGCGGTTTGCCTGGGTTCTCTCATACTCCTTGACATCGATCGGCTTTCCCTTCTCATCTAAGATGATCTTTGCCTCCGGGAAGTCAAAATCAATAGAGCCTCTCTTCTCCCGCTTTGCCTGCAGGATTTCTGCCAGCTCATACATCAGCTCAAACATCGGAATTAATTCTTCGTATTCCTTCCGCTCCTGCTCGTCCTTCTCCTCAATGATCTTGTGTACACTGGTATATGACATACGACGTGTTACGTTGATCACAGATTCGCAGATCTTATGCTTGATTATCTCACCCTTTTCATTGATATCCATCATACAGGACAATGCCAGACGATCCACTCCCTGATTCAGGGAACAGATTCCGTTGGACAACTTATGAGGGATCATCGGGATCACACGATCCACCAGATAAATACTGGTTCCACGCTTCAACGCCTCCTTATCCAAAGGAGACCCTTCTGTCACATACTGGCTGACATCCGCAATATGAACGCCAAGGTGGTAAATATTGCCCTCCTTGGAAAGAGTAATGGCATCATCCAGATCCTTGGCATCCTCTCCGTCGATGGTCACCGTCTGAAGCTCACGGAAGTCGGCTCTTCCCGCCTTCTGACTCTCCTCAACCTCATCCGGAATATCCTCGATCTGCTTCATCACCTCATCCGGATACTCCTCCGGCAGACCATATGCCTTGATCACAGAGAGAATATCCACGCCCGGATCATTCACATGCCCCAGGATCTCCAGTATACGCCCCTCCGGCTTACGCTGCTCATCGCCATAGTCTGTGATCTCCACAACTACCTTATGACCGGTGACAGCTCCTTTGCTCTCTGCCTTTGCCACATAAATATCCTTGGTAAATTTCTGATTGTCCGGTGTGACAAAGCCAAAATTTCTGCTGCGGGTATAGGTTCCCACGATAATGCTGTTACCCCGCTCCAGGATATTTAACACCTGGCCTTCCCGGCGTTTGCCTTCTCCACCTTCCTTTTTGACCAGCACCTGCACGGTATCCCCGTCAAGTGCTCCCTTGGTATGTACTCCCGGTATGAAAATGTCGTCCTCCTCATTCTCAACACGCACGAAGCCAAAGCCTCTCTGGGTCGCCATATAATGGCCTACCTTCACATCCGCCGGGAGCGGTTTGATCTTTCCCTTGAGATCAATGCTGATCTTTCCCTCCATGGCAAGAGCATCCAGCACTTCACGAAAATCCTTTTTTTCACGGGACGGCACCTGCAGAACCATTGCCATCTCCTTTACTGACATACTGCGGTATCCCTTTGAATTTACAAATTCATCGATCATTTTCTTTTTTTCTTCAAATTCTTCCTGTACCATAATCGTCTTCTTTCCTTTCTCTGCCCGCAAACTTTGGGTCGCTGACACAAATTTCCAAAGTAAATCGCATTTGCGAAGCGAGCTACGCTTGCTTTATCCCTCTTAATTCCAAAAAACCGCCTCACGGAGATACCCATGAGACGGCATAATTTCTCTATCGTACTGATCATCAGCAAGACATAAATATCTTAGCTGAAAATCTTGAGGTTCAAAAGCAGTGAAAATACTACGAAAAGTACAGCCATAATCCTGGTAGCCAGTACAAGTCCGCCCTCCATGGAACGACCTTTGTTCTTGCCCCAGTAAGACTCTGCTGCACCACTGATCGCACCTGTCAGACCAGCCTGCTTGCCCTCCTGCATCAATACAACAACCGTCAATGCAATACAATCAATAATATAAAGAATTAATAAAATACCATGAATAATGTTAATCATCAAAAAACCTCCACTTTAATCCAATGTAACAATGATCTGCTGTGATGTTACACAACAACTATTTAATGATAGCACAAGTATCCCATCATTTCAAGAAGTTTTTTCTATCACAGGCAGATTTATTGTAAATCTGCCCGCATTTCATGCAATCACTGAATTATTTTCTGATCAGAAGTGACTTGCCAGTCATCTCCTTTGGCTGCTCCATACCCATTACCTGGATCAATGTCGGTGCAATATCTGCAAGGCATCCACCCTCACGAAGAGTATAGGACTCGTCGTAATTCACAAGGATAAACGGAACAGGATTGGTTGTATGAGCAGTATGTGGCTCACCGGTCTCATAGTCGATCATCTTCTCTGCATTACCATGATCTGCACAGATAAACAGAACGCCGTCTGCTTTCTTTACAGCCTCAACTGCAGATCCAACACACTTATCCACTGCCTCTACTGCCTTGATAGCTGCAGGGATCACACCTGTGTGACCTACCATATCAGGATTTGCAAAGTTGATCACGATCACATCATACTTACCTGATCCGATTGCCTCATCCAGTCTTCTGCTGACCTCCGGTGCACTCATTTCCGGCTGCAGATCGTAAGTTGCTACGGAAGGTGATTTTACCAGAGAACGCTCCTCACCCTTGTTTGGCTCCTCAACACCACCGTTAAAGAAGAATGTAACATGTGCATACTTCTCTGTCTCAGCCAGACGAAGCTGAGTCTTTCCGTTGGCTGCAAGGAACTCACCAAATGTATTCTCTACAGACTCTTTCTTGAAGGCAACCAGCTTGTTGCCGATAGTATCATCATAATCCACAAAGCATACATATGTCAGCTTCAGGAAGCCTTTCTTTCTCTCAAATCCTGTAAACTCCTCATCACAGAAGCTGCGGGTGATCTCTCTCGCACGGTCCGGACGGAAGTTAAAGAAGATCACAGAATCACCGTCCTTGATAGTAGCCAGTGGCTTTCCGTCCTTCTCAATGACAGTAGGTACTACGAACTCGTCTGTCACATCCTTGGCATAGGAATCAGTCATTGCCTGAACAGCATCCTCTGCCTTCTCACCCTCGCCATATACCAGAGCGGCATATGCCTTCTCTACACGATCCCAGTTGGTATCACGATCCATTGCATAGTAACGTCCATGCAGGCTGGCAATGTGGCCAACACCGATCTCGTCAATCTTTGCCTGAAGCTGCTCTACATACTCCTTACCAGATGCAGGAGGTGTATCACGGCCATCCAGGAAGCAGTGTACATATACATTTTCTACGCCATTCTTCTTAGCTAACTCTAACAGTCCGTACAGGTGTGTATTGTGGCTGTGTACACCACCGTCGGAAAGCAGACCATATAAATGAAGATCTGAGCCGTTCTTCTTGACGTTCTCAATGGCAGCCAAAAGCTCCTCATTCTCAAAGAAATCGCCATCATCGATAGACTTGGAAATACGTGTCAGCTCCTGATAAATGACACGGCCGGCACCGATATTCATATGACCAACCTCAGAGTTACCCATCTGGCCATCCGGAAGACCAACTGCAAGACCACTGGCATTTCCCTTTACAAACGGATACTCTGCCATCAGCTTGTCCATAACAGGTGTCTTTGCCTGAGCGATTGCATTTCCCTCAACCTTATCATTCAATCCATAACCATCTAATACCATTAATACAACTGGTTTCTGACTCATAATCTCTATTCCTCTTTTCTGTGCTGTCTCTGTCTCTGATCGCCGCGCCACAGCACCGGCAGCGGACTTTTAATTCTACCATTCTTGAGTATACAAGATTCCCTTCCATTCGTCAATAACAAGAACACCTGTCTCTGTCATGAAAATGCACAAAGAACACAGAGCTTTCCTGCCGAAAATAAAAATGCGATCCGGAAAGTCAAAGGCCCTCCAAACCGCATTTAAAAGTATTATGACAATTCAAGTGAAATGCTTCTCAATTACGCATTGACTACCTTACCGAAATCAGCCTTCAGGGAAGCTCCACCGATCAGACCACCGTCGATGTCCGGCTTTGCAAGAAGTTCTGCTGCATTTCCGGCATTCATAGATCCACCATACTGGATACGAACTGCCTCTGCAGTATCTGTATCATAGATCTCAGCGATGAGATCACGGATACCCTTACATACCTCCTGCGCCTGATCAGAAGTAGCAGTCTTGCCTGTTCCGATTGCCCAGATTGGCTCATAAGCGATTACCATGCTCTTTACCTGATCTGCAGTAACGCCCGCAAGGTCAGACTTGATCTGAAGACGGATCCAGTCCATTGTTACACCAAGCTCTCTCTGCTCCAGTGACTCACCGCAGCAAAGGATCGGTGTCAGACCAGCTTCAAATGCCTTCTTTACTTTCTTGTTCAGAAGGACATCATCCTCCTTGAAGTAATCACGACGCTCAGAGTGGCCAAGGATTACATACTTAACGCCTGCATCTACAAGCATTGGTGCAGAGATCTCACCTGTGTAAGCTCCGCTCTCCTCAAAGTACATATTCTCAGCACCTACTGCTACGTTTGTGCCTTTTACTGCCTCTACAACAGGAACAATATCGATTGCAGGTACACAGTAAACAACATCCACATCATCATTTACTACTAAATCCTTTAACTCATTTACTAAAGCAACTGCCTCGCTGGGAGTCTTGTTCATTTTCCAGTTACCGGCAATAATTCTTCTTCTAGCCATTGTACTATCTCCTTATCTGAATCTGATTATTTATCATCTGCTGCAACTACACCTGGAAGATCCTTACCCTCAAGGAACTCAAGAGAAGCTCCGCCACCGGTAGAGATATGAGTCATCTTGTCACCGAATCCAAGCTGGTTACATGCTGCGGCACTGTCACCACCACCGATGATGGTTGTTGCACCCTCAAGCTTAGCCATTGCTTCTGCAACTGCGATGGTACCCTTTGCAAAGTTTGGCATCTCGAAGCAGCCCATTGGTCCGTTCCAGACAACAGTCTTAGCACCTGCTACTGCATTTGCAAAAAGCTCAGCTGTCTTAGGTCCGATATCAAGACCTTCCATATCTGCAGGGATCTCTCCACGGCCAACAACCTTGAAGTTTGCATCGTTGGAGAAGTCATCAGCAACAGTTGTATCAACAGGGATCAGAAGCTTAACGCCCTTCTCCTCAGCCTTCTTCTCCATCTTGAGAGCATAATCCTTGTAATCCTCCTCAAGGAGTGACTTACCAACTTCCTCACCGTGAGCAGCCATGAATGTGTAAGCCATACCACCACCGATGATCAGTGTGTCAACCTTATCAAGAAGGTTCTCGATAACAGAGATCTTAGAAGATACCTTAGCACCACCAAGAATTGCTACAAATGGACGCTCCGGATTGTTTACTGCATTGCCAAGGAAATCGATCTCCTTCTGCATCAGATATCCAACAGCACAGTCTCCACCCTTCTTACGGATGAACTCTGTAACACCTACGTTAGAGCAGTGTGCTCTGTGAGCAGTACCGAATGCATCGTTTACGAATACATCAGCAAGAGATGCAAGCTCCTCAGAGAAAGCCTCTCCGTTCTTTGTCTCCTCTGCTCTGTAACGTGTATTCTCAAGAAGTACAACGT
>CAKRHL010000124.1 GCA_934338765.1 uncultured Lachnospiraceae bacterium
GTGGAACGCCAAAAGGCTGAGTATCTTAAAAATATTTTTACCAATGTTTATATCAAGGATGTGGTAGAGCGAAACAGAATTCAAAATGTTGATGAGATTGGAAATTTGGTGGATATTCTTGCTTCTGCCATAGGAGCACCTACCAATCCAACCAAAATATCAAATACTTTCAAAAGTGAGAGAGGTATCAATTACAGCAATAAAACTATATCCAACCATATTGATTATTTGGCAGAGGCATTTTTGATTTCTAAAGCGGACCGGTATGATATTAAGGGGAGAAAATATGTAGGAGCAAATCTGAAATACTATTTTTCGGATATAGGACTTAGAAATGCCAGACTGAACTTCAGACAGCAGGAGCCGACTCATATTATGGAGAACATAGTTTATAATGAGCTGCTTGTGCGTGGTTACAATGTGGATGTCGGTATTGTGGATGTATTTGCAAAGAATAGTGAAGGAAAGAGGGTTCATAAGCAGTTAGAGGTTGATTTTGTAGTGAACCAGGGCAGTCAGAGATATTACATTCAGGTGGCTTACGATATGACTTCTGAGGAAAAGCAGACACAGGAACTTAATTCACTCCGAAGTATTCCGGATTCATTTAAGAAGATTGTTATAGTAAATGGAACGAAAAAGCCTTGGAGAAATGATGAAGGATTTGTAATCATGGGCATGAAATATTTTCTGCTCGATGCGGATAGCTTGGAGTTTTAGCATGGAAAATGAAATAATTTAAGGATTACAAAATCCCCCAAACTTTCCGCACCAATTCCTCCCTTTTGCATAGTCATAGTAGGAGAAGACTTCTTATATTAATACAGCAAAGGGAGGAAGACTATGGCAGTGGTAACATTAGATGCCGGCCACGGAGGCTATGACAACGGTGCCTCCTACCAGGGGCGAAGGGAAAAGGATGATAATCTGAACCTGGCACTGGCAGTGGGAAATATTCTGCAGAACAGAGGCGTGGATGTGAGATATACCCGGACCGAGGATGTATATCAGACACCACAGAGGAAGGCGGCGATCGCCAACGAAAACGGATCGGATCTGTTTATTTCTTTTCACAGAAATTCCAGCCCGTCTCCGAATCAATATTCCGGGGTGCAGACGCTGGTGTATGCGGACAGTGGTCCACGCCGCCTGCTGGCACAGAATATCAATAATGAACTGGAGAAGGTGGGCTTTACCAATCTGGGAATATCGGTCCGGAAGGATCTGCCGGTGATCCGGGAGTCTGATATGCCTGCGGGGCTTGTGGAAGTAGGGTTTATTAATACGGAACGGGACAATGCGCTTTTGGATGCAAAGTTTCCGGAGGTGGCGCAGGCGATTGCGGACGGGATCCTTCAGACGCTGCAGGAAACGGGAAAAGACGTGCGGGCTACCGAAGAGGCAGGGAGCTATACGATTGAGACCGGGATGTTTGCCCATGAGGACAACGCTAAAGATCTGGCGGCTCTGTTGCAGGAGGATGGCTTTGAGTGTTTTATTGACAAAAAAGGTGGATATTATGTAGTGTGCCAGGGAATGTATCCTTCTCTAACAGAGGTTCGCAGAGCCGAACGGACTCTGTATGAAAGTGGCTATGAGACACGGATTGCACCGATTATGGAGGAAAAATCGTAAAAAAATAACGAAATTTGGTAAAAAATACGCAAAACCCCTTGATTTTCCAAGGGTGTAGTGCTATTATCGTCATTGTGATACTGTAAATTATGAAGAGTGGACTGCGCGGTCCACTCTTTCGTTTTGAAACGAGGGCAGTCGTTTATAAGATTATCATGCCCCCGGAGTGGAAAAGAGGTTATGCATTTGACGAAACGTGAGGAGTACGAGGCACGGGCTGAGAAAATGCTGGAGCCATTGATGGAAGAAAACGGCTTTGAGCTGGTTGACGTGGAGTATGTCAAGGAAGCCGGTCAGTGGTATCTGCGTGCTTATGTGGACAAAGAGGGCGGGATCACCCTTGATGACTGCGAATTGGTAAATCGTGCATGGAGCGATATGATGGATCAGGATGATTTCATATCAGAGGCCTATGTGCTGGAAGTCAGCTCGCCGGGATTAGGACGGCAGCTCAAAAAGGACAAAGACTTCAAACGAAGCATCGGAGAAGAGGTTGATGTTCGTTTTTATCAGGGAAGAAAGCTTCCGGTAGGAAGGAATGGTAAGGAGGTTTCCGTAAAGGAGCTTACCGGTGTATTGCTTGCGTATACACAGGATACCATTACTCTGGAGACGGAGTTTTCATCTGAGTATGAGATTATGAGAAAAGACATTTCGTCGGTGAAGCTAACCATTAATTTTTAGCGAATACAAGTTTTGAAGACTTATATTTAGGAGGAGATAAAAATGGCTGCAAGAAAGAGTAAATCAACAAAATCAGACCGCACAGAGCTTATTGAAGCGTTAGAGGCGATCGAAAAGGAAAAACAGATCAGCAAGGATATTATTCTCGAAGCGATTGAGAATTCTCTGGTGGCTGCCTGCAAGAATCAGTTTGAGAGTAAGGCGGACAATATCCGTGTATCCATTAACCGTGATACAGGAGAGATCAAGGTGTTTGCGGATTATGAGGTGGTAGAGGATGACCTTTTAGAGGATCCGACCACACAGATCGGAAAGACAGAGGCCGCTTTGAAGTATGGCAATGTGGAGGTTGGTGAGACCGTATCAACAGAGGTCATTCCAAAGAACTTCGGCAGGATTGCTGCACAGAAGGCAAAGCAGGTTGTGGTACAGAAGATCCGCGAGGAAGAGAGAAAGGTATTATATACACAGTACCTTGAGAAGGAGCGCGAGGTGATCACCGGTATCGTTCAGCGTTACAGTGGCAATAATGTTTGTATTAACCTGGGCAAGGTAGATGCGATCCTGATGGAGAGCGAGCAGGTGCATGGAGAGCACTTCAAGCCGACAGAGCATATCAAGCTGTATGTGGTTGAGGTAAAGGATACCACCAAGGGACCGCGTATCACTGTTTCCAGAACACATCCGGAGTTTGTTAAGCGTCTTTTTGAGGAAGAGGTTACAGAGCTTCAGGACGGTATTGTAGAGATCAAGAGCATTGCCAGAGAGGCTGGCTCCAGAACAAAGATCGCGGTATACACCGAGGATCCGAATGTAGATCCTGTCGGTGCATGCGTTGGTATTAACGGAGACCGTGTCAATGCGATCGTAGATGAGCTTCGCGGTGAGAAGATCGATATCATTACCTGGAGTGAGGATCCGGCGGTACTGATCGAGAATGCACTGAGCCCGGCAAAGGTTATTTCCGTTACAGCCGATGAGGAGGAAAAGACCGCCAGAGTCATTGTGCCGGAGAATCAGCTTTCCCTTGCCATTGGCAAGGAAGGTCAGAATGCGAGACTTGCTGCAAAGCTGACCGGATACAAGATCGACATTAAGCAGGAATAATCAGAAAAGGAAGTGAGTCCATGGGAGAAAAAAGTAGTGTCCGTCCCCGCAAGGTGCCGCTGCGTCAATGCACCGGATGCGGTGAGAGAAAAGAGAAAAAAGAACTGGTACGCATCATAAAAACTCCGGAGGATCAGATTATGATCGATCTGACAGGCAAGAAAAACGGACGTGGTGCATATATATGTAATTCTACGGAATGCCTTCGCCAGGCGCGCAGACGGAAATCACTGGAACGTTCCCTGAAGACGGTTATTCCTGATGAAATATATGAGGAACTGGAAAAGGAGATGGATAACATTGCAGAATGACAAGGTGTTAAATCTGGTGGGATTGGCGCAGAAAGCCGGCAAAGTTGTAAGTGGTGAGTTTATGACAGAGAAGGCGGTCAAGACAGGGGAAGCTGCATTAGTTATCCTGGCGGAGGATGCTTCGGAAAATACGCAAAAGAAATTCCGGAACATGTGTGAGTTTTATAAGGTGCCCCTTCGCATCCATGCTGCAAAAGATTATCTTGGGCATGCCATGGGAAAGGAATTCAGAGCATCGCTGGCAGTTGTAGATAATGGTTTTGCACAGGCAATTATGAAGAAAATGGATTAGGAGGTCGTAGTAGTATATGGCAAAGATGAAGATATATGAGATTTCAAGAAGTCTGCAGGGAGCATTTCCTGACCTGAAGAGTAAGGATCTGATCAAGCTTCTTCAGGAAAACGGATTTCAGGTAAAGAGTGCACAGAGCAGTATTGAAGATGATGCGATCAGCTTTCTTCTGAATAAATTCAAGAACAAAAAGGCTGAGCCTGCCAAGGAAACAGAGGAGCCTGTAAAGGCTGAGCCGGCTGAAAAGAAGGAAACAAAGGAAAAGAAAGAGCCAAAGGAAACGAAGAAAGAGACTGTAAAGACAGATGAGAAAACAGAGCGGAAGACAAAGCCTGTGGAGGAAGCACCGGTGAAGGAAAAGACAGCAGAGAAAGAGACAGAGAAGAAGGAAGAGAAGCCGGAGACTGTTTCAAAGGAGCAAAAAGAGGAAAAGAAGGAAGAAGTGAAGAAAGAGGAGCCGAAGAAAGAGGAGAAGGCTCCGGAGAAGAAACAGGCTTCCGAAAATCGTTCATCCCAGAATAACCGTCGTGACAACCGCGATAACCGGAATGGTCAGGGAGGAAGAGACAACCGCGACAATAACCGCGACCGTCGTGACGGTGGACGCCGTGACAACCGCGATAATCGTGGAAACGGTCAGGGAGGAAGAGATAACCGTGACAACCGTAACCGCGGAAACGGCCAGGGTGGTATTAACCGCGATAACCGTAACGGTCAGGGAGGAAGAGATAACCGTGACAACCGTAACCGCGGAAACGGTCAGGGCGGCTATAACCGCGACAATCGTGGAAACGGTCAGAACCGTGATAACAGAGGCGGTCAGAATGGCGGACGCCGTGATGGGGGGCGTGGAGGCAGCTCCTTCTCCGGTATTGATGCAGTAAAGCCGGAGGTAAAGCAGTCCAGAGCACAGAGAGCCAAGAATGACTCCAGAAGTGCAAAGCAGAGACATGGCAGAGACCGTGACAGAGAAGAGCCGGAGTACAATCCACTTTACGGACCGGGCGGACGTAAGAACAAGAAGAAGGATCCGAACCGTAAGGGTGCGTTTATTAAGCCGGAGCCGGTTGTTAAGCCGGAAGAGCCGGAGGACGGCATTCGCAATATCATTCTCCCGGAGAAGATGACGATCAAAGAGCTTGCTGACATCATGAAGGTGCAGGCTTCTACCGTGATCAAGAATCTTTTCATGCGTGGAGAGGTTGTGACGCTGAATCATCAGATCACTTATGAAGAGGCAGAGGAGATCGCACTGGAGTACAACTGCATCGCAGAGATGGAGGAGAAGGTGGATCTGGTTGCTGAGCTTCTCAAGGAGGATGAGGAAGACGAGTCATTGATGAAGAAGAGACCACCGGTTGTCTGTGTTATGGGACACGTTGATCATGGTAAAACATCCCTTCTGGATGCCATCCGTGAGACCAATGTAACCTCCCGCGAGGCAGGTGGAATCACACAGCATATCGGTGCGTATGTCACAGAGATCAATGGAGAGAAGATCACATTCCTGGATACTCCGGGACATGAGGCATTTACTTCCATGCGTATGCGTGGTGCACAGGCTACAGATATTGCAATCCTTGTTGTTGCAGCGGACGATGGTGTTATGCCACAGACCGTAGAGGCGATCAACCATGCCAAGGCTGCAGGGGTACAGATCATCGTAGCGGTCAACAAGATCGATAAGCCGAGTGCCAATGTAGAGCGTGTAAAACAGGAGTTAGTTGAGTATGAGCTCATCGCAGAGGACTGGGGTGGAGATACTGTATTTGTACCGGTTTCCGCACATACCGGCGAGGGTATTGACCAGCTTCTTGAAATGATCATCCTGACTGCCGAAGTGGAGGAACTTAAGGCCAATCCGGACCGTCTGGCAAGAGGTGTTGTTATCGAGGCGAAGTTAGATAAGGGACGTGGTCCTGTTGCTACAATCCTGGTTCAGAAGGGTACGCTTCATGTAGGTGATAACATTGCAGTTGGTGCCGCATATGGTAAGATCCGTGCCATGATGGATGACCGTGGAAGACGTGTTAAAGAGGCACTTCCTTCTACTCCTGTAGAGATTCTTGGTCTCCATGATGTTCCGGATGCCGGTGAGATCTTTATGGCAACCGAGAATGATAAGGAAGCACGTAATATTGCAGAGACTTATGTGGCTCAGGGCAGAGAGAAGCTTCTGGATGATACCAAGGCGAAGCTTACTCTGGATGGTCTGTTCTCACAGATCCAGGCAGGTAATATCAAAGAGCTGAATATCATTGTAAAAGCCGATGTTCAGGGTTCTGTAGAGGCTGTAAAGCAGAGTCTGTTAAAGCTTTCCAATGAAGAGGTGGCAGTCCGCGTGATCCATGCCGGCGTAGGTGCCATCAATGAGTCTGATGTCAGCCTGGCAAGTGCATCCAATGCGATCATTATCGGATTTAATGTACGTCCGGACAATACGGCAAAGGATATTGCAGACCGTGAGAAGGTCGATGTTCGTCTGTAC
>CAKRHL010000125.1 GCA_934338765.1 uncultured Lachnospiraceae bacterium
GTTCGAACCCTGGACACCCTGATTAAGAGTCAGGTGCTCTGCCAGCTGAGCTAATCGCGCTCACTTGTCGTCTTTGCGACAACGAATTTATTATATACAACATTACGACAAAATGCAACCCCTTTTTTTGAAAAAATTCAAAAAAGTGTGAAAATTTTTTGAAGAAATGATTCGGATACTTTGCAATATAGGGGAATCGTGCTATAATGTCTCCAATTTGAAAATATGTTTTTGGATGAGTATAAGAAAGAGGGATTTATATGTATAGAACAAAATCAGTAAGGAGAACCGGTCGTCTGCTGGCAGTGCTTTTGTGTATCAGCATGTTTAACTGGGCGGCAGCGGATCCGGTGCAGGCGGTGGGAAAGACAACGGTAGCCGTGAGCAAACGTACAAAGACGACAGCGGAGCTTTCTATTAAGAAGATATCGGGTGTCACAGGATATCAGGTCTTTATATCTCATACCCGCAAGGGAAAGTATCAGCAGATCGGGGCCACCAGAAGCTCCGTATTTAAGCTGAGCAAGCTTGGGAAAAATAAAGTATATTATGTAAAGGTACGGGCTTATAAGACGTCTGCCTCCAGGATCGTTACCGGAAAATATTCCGGCGTGACAAAGATCGGCAAATATGTAACCGTGACGACGGCGGATAAATATGCAGCGCAGGTATTGGAGCTTGTCAATGAGGAGAGAGCCAGGGAGAATCTGCCGGCCCTTAAGGCAAGTGAGGCATTAAATAAAGCGGCCAATATCCGGGCAAAGGAATTGCTGACGGAAAATTCGCCAAACAGACCGGATGGAAGAAATGGCTGCAGCGTACTTACCGATGAGGAGATCGTATA
Organism: uncultured Lachnospiraceae bacterium; assembly: GCA_934338765.1. Taxonomy (GTDB): domain Bacteria; phylum Bacillota; class Clostridia; order Lachnospirales; family Lachnospiraceae; genus Jutongia. Next base: position 845 of record CAKRHL010000125.1, read on the forward strand.
TGAGTCCGCAGGGGAAAATATTGCCTCCGGCTGTAAGACTCCAAAGGATGTAGTAGGAAAATGGATGCAGGATGCGGGACATCGTGCCCAGATCATGTCATCGGATTATACCTATATGGGAGTGGGATATTACGAAACCGCCAAAGGGGAGAAATATTACTGGTCACAGCTGTTCATCAATTAATGAAAATCTTGTCTGGAGAGTGATGGGAGGCGCCCCTTTTTGAAAAAATAAAAAAATTTCAAAAAAGGGGTTGCATTTTCCAAAATAATCTGTTATTATAGCAAAGTCGCTTGCGAGAGCACAGCGATTTGAGCGCGATTAGCTCAGCTGGCAGAGCACCTGACTCTTAATCAGGGTGTCCAGGGTTCGAACCCCTGATCGCGCATTGTATATGAAGCATCTGATATTTATATCAGGTGCTTTTTTGATGTATAGGAAAATGTTCGTAATGCAGTGCGAAGCCAACGGGAATTGCGAGGTGATTTTTGAAGAACGCCCTTTTTACTTTATTAGAATCTTGAAAAATCGAAATGTGTGTTGTAGACTATAAGATATTAATAGGAGAGGAGGAAAATATTAGTTTACGAAACATATAAGCGCATGAAAGGAGAAAAAATGAGAATTGTAAAAAAAGCGATGGCCGTAATGCTTGCCGCTTCTTTGGCATTTACTTCGGCAGTGCCTGCCAGGGCAGAGCAGGGCTATGACACAGACAACACAGATTTATGGAAGGGATTAAAGATTATCACCGCAGAGGTACCGCAGCCGGAAAATGAGGATATTCGTTTTGATTCCCAAAATAATATTATCTGTTGTCCAAATGTAAAGTTTCAGTTGGATGTAGTCATTGATTCTAAGTGGAGTGTATCACCGGCTGGTCAGGGAGTGAGTGTAGATGCCAGCGGATTGGTTACAGTTGATTCAGGTGTAACGAAGAATACGACATATACTATTACAGCAACACCGGAAAATATTAAGGGAGATGGTAAGTCAGTTTCCATTAAGGTTACTGTTCCGCAGAACGCTGTTCCTGCTGTGGCAACAGACATCTGCTTTGCAGATACCATGGAAATGGAAGGTGTTTCTACTTTATCAGAGGATAAGAAAACACTTGAAGTAACGGGTGCCTGGACGCTTCCGATTGAAACAGTGATCTCTCCGTCTTATATTGCGGATCAGTCTGTTGAGTATAAGACAGATGTTGATAATCCATCTATCGAAGTGGAGGATGATTATCTTTCTACCACGAACATAAGTAAGAAAGATAATATTCTGAACTGTCAGGTTGGTGCAACGACAGGGACAATGGGATTGAATGTAAAAGTGACAGGCAATCCTTTTGGACTTAATATTACAAGTGATGATACAGTGATAGACCGGGATGAAAGTGATCCGGTTGCAACGGTTTCTATGGACCAGAGAGTCCAGTTTGATATTACGGAGAATTCAGATCACGCATTAAATGATTATGGCAAAACTTCCGTGACAGACTATCAGTTTGCAGTTTCCGGCGATACGGTTGTTGAACATACAGGGGGTAGAGAATACGAGGTTTATGATGAGAGTGGAAATCACAAGATTGCTACCATCGATATCCTTGGTTATGGAAGTGATATGAAAGCAGTTGTTAAAACAGAGACTCTATCCGATACAGATGAGATCAGTAAATGGAAACTGAAAAATACAAAGATCACACTGACATATAAAAGAAATGACAATGCCGCATTAAGTACAAGTTCTGTAACGATCAAGTACAATCTGAAGAATGCCGGGTTTAATACGGTTGGTCTTGATTTCGGACAAGGCGGTCTCGTGGAAGATGAGGATTATGCGGTATATAATGAGACCATCTCATTTAAGGATGCGGATAATATAGAACATACAAAGGAAATGCCTGTGTATTATTTCGAGTCAAATTATACCGATGAAGATGGCAACGTAATTGATAATCCTTTGTATTTACATAATTTTACATTTGCAAACGGAGATTATAAATCAACAGTTAATACTTTTAATGAAGATAAGGATAAAGAATTTTACCGTGAGAGTACTCATTATCCGATCACCTTTAAGTTGAGCGATATTGAGACAGTCGCTACCAAGAAAAATAAAGAAATTGGAACCGAAAAAGATACAAATTTACAGAGCCTTTTGACATATACAGATGATGACGGTAAAGAGCATTGTGATGCACTGCTCCGAAGGGGAATTGGCTATAAGCTGATTACGGTAAACTATGGAAATAAGCATGAATATTATGTGATCCGTTTTGTATCTCGAAGCAATAACGTAGAACAGAGTATTTCTATGGTCAAGAACTCAGATAAGGGAACCTATTATGATCTGTTGCAGGAAACGGTTCATGTGCGTAAGAGAGAGGCAGTTGTCCCTGTTTACAAAAATGAATCGGCAGAACAGCAGACATCAACACAGATTGATCCATTTCTGACTTATACGGTACAGAATGAAGAATGTGCAAATGCATTTGCAGATGGTAACGGAGTTTACGGAATCGGTGGACGCGATACAGGAAAGACCACGGTTGTTGTACAGGGTAAGGTCAATAAATCAGATAAGGTAGCGTTTCATATTTATGTCAATGAAGATGTTTATAAGTATGAGGACGATACCTTCAGTATTGATTTTACCGCAGCATTGAATCAGGAGCTGATCGATTCCAGTGATGCAATTGATGGAAAGCGGGAGGCTGTACCGGTTAATGTTAAGGTTGTAAAAGCAGGTGCCGCTCTTCCGGATATCGAATGGAGGCTGGAAGTAAAAGAGGGAGATGCTTTCATTCCGCTGGATGCTTCTGTAGCTGAGATTACTGCCGATAAAGAGGCAGGTTCTGCAATCATTAAAACCAAGAAGGCATGCAACGACAAAATTTATGTCAAGGTATATGACAAAGATGATACGCAGCTGGCATCTAAATCCTTTACGATTGCAGAGGTAGATGGAACAGATATTACTGAAATTGCGGAGCTTGTAGAGGATGGCGGAAAAGCTCTGGTTGAAAAAACCAAGGCAAACGCAGGCGTATGTGGAACAGGAGATGTATTTAAGCTGACTCCTGTGGAGTATAGTCCAAGCAATGCTACAAGACTGAGTGGTAAACTGACATGGTCTTCAAGTAACGAGGAGATCGCCAAAGTAGAAAATGATGGTACAGTAACGGCATTGTCAGAGGGTAATGTGGAGATTCGTACAAGTTATACCGTAAACGGTAATTCAACAAATCAGGTTTATGCATTGACAGTACAAAAGAAAGATATTCCGGTGACAGGCATCGAATGTGCAGAGTCATTAAGCTTAACAAGAATCGGTGCAACGGAAAATCTTGAGGCATCTGTTGTTCCTGAAAATGCAACAAATAAGGCACTGAAATACGAAATTATCGGTGACCAGGATGTGGTAGATGTTTCAAGTAATGGTGTTGTTACCGGTAAAAAGGTTGGAACAACCCAGATCCGCATTTCCTCTGTCGGAACGCCTTCTGTTACCAAGGTTGTTGATGTGGAAGTAAAGGGAGAGGCCGATCGCCCGACAACTACAGGTACCCCGATTCCTACCCAGGCACCGAGTCAGGAACCAACTCAGGCGCCGAGCCAGAATCCGACACAGACACCAACCCAGACACCAACCCAGACACCAAGTCAGACTCCTGCTGCATCAGTATCTCCTTCTGCCGATACAGGTGCACAGAATCATGGCAATGCAAATAATGCAGCAAAACCGGCCAAGGGTAAGGTTGTTTCTGTAAAGAATGTTAAGGGTAAAAAGGCAAAGGTTAAAGTAAAGGCTGTGCAGGGAGCCATCGTATATCAGATTACTTACAGTGCCAAGAAGAACTTTGCCGGTGCAAAGAATGTCAAGACTGCAAGTACATCATGTGTATTGAAGAAGCTGAAGAAGGGTAAGACATACTTTGTAAAGGTCAGAGCTTATAACTCTTACGGATACGGTGCATATTCTGCTGTCAAGAAGGTAAAGATTAAAAAGTAAATAAAAGATTTTTGTGTAAACAAAAAGTGATCCGGAAGGATGTTACGTGGAAACATGTAGCATCCTTCTTGATTTATACAGAATCATTATGGAATGCTTGGGCGGTGCACAACTTCCCTTGAAAAAACATGAAAGAATGGTATACTTGTATGTGAGACAAAAAGGGCGGCCGGCAGGAAACGGACCGCATGACGGATATATTACAGAATGGAGGTTCCGCAATGATAGCAAAGAAAATGGTAAAATATGTAGAGGGCAGTTCTGTCACCAGAGCGATGTTTGAGGAAGGAAAGAAAATGGCTGCAAAGTACGGGGCAGAGAACGTCTATGATTTCAGTCTGGGTAATCCCAGTGTGGAGCCGCCTGTTGCAGTGAAAAATGCGATCTGCGAGATATTAGAGCAGGAATCCCCATGTTATGTCCACGGATATATGAACAACTCCGGTTATGAGACAGTCCGCAGTGCCATTGCAGACTCCCTGAATAAGCGTTTCGGGACTTCCTTTGGGGAACAGAATATCCTCATGACCGTAGGAGCTGCCGGAGGACTCAATGTTGTGCTGAAGACATTGCTGGATCCGGAGGACGAGGTGATCGCCTTTGCTCCGTATTTTGGAGAATATAATAATTATGTGGCAAACTTCGATGGCAAAATGGTTGTGGTATCTCCGAATCCACCGACATTCCAGCCCAATGTGGCAGAGTTTGAGAGCAAGATCACGCCAAAGACAAAAGCTGTCATTGTGAATAATCCAAACAATCCAACCGGTGTTGTCTACAGTGAGGATACCATTAAGGCGATGGCAGAGGTGTTGGAGCGCAAGCAGAAGGAATACGGCACAGCGATCTATCTGATCGCAGATGAGCCTTACAGAGAGCTTGCATATGATGGAGTTACAGTGCCTTATCTGACCAAGTACTATGACAATACCATCGTGGGATATTCCTACAGTAAGTCATTATCCCTGCCGGGAGAGCGTATCGGTTATCTGGTGATACCGGAAGAGGTGGATGATTTTGAAAATGTGATCTGTGCGGCCAACGTGGCAAACCGTATCCTTGGTTTTGTCAATGCACCTTCTCTGATGCAGCTTGCCGTGGCAAAATGTCTCGATGAGCAGACGGATGTGGCAGCCTATGACAGAAACCGTAAGATGCTTCTGGATGCATTGACGGAGTACGGCTACGAGGTTGTTAAGCCGGAGGGTGCGTTCTATCTCTGGGTTAAGACCATGGAGGAGGATGACACGGCATTTGTGGCAAGAGCCAAGGAGTACAATCTGCTGGTGGTACCGGGCAGCTCCTTTATGTGTCCGGGTTATGTGCGTATCGCATACTGCGTGGATCCGGAGATGATCAAGCGGTCCCTGCCTGCCTTTGAAAAACTGGCAAAGAGCTATCAGTAATTTGTAAGATACGAAATTAAACTACAAACTAAAATAAGAAAATTACAGTATTACCAAATTATACATCAATATATTAACTATACAGAAATGAGGATGAGCAATGAGTACATGGAGAGACAACTTACGGACAATCGAGCCATATGTGCCGGGAGAGCAGC
>CAKRHL010000126.1 GCA_934338765.1 uncultured Lachnospiraceae bacterium
GTGTTCATCACAAAAGTTCTCGGTGCAGGCGGCAGGAGAAATAAGTACGGCTCAGGGAATCCATGTTGATTATCACTCCAAGCAGGAAATTGCAGATTATCTGAAGAATCAGGGAATTACATTGGAATCCCTGTTAAGAAAAGGAACTCCTACAACGACTTATGAGGAGAAGCCGGTTGTAACGTCACCTTACCAAGCTGGATGTATGTCGAAAGAGTCAAAAGAATATGCATTGAAGGTTTTTAATTCCGTGCGTTATATTGCAGGAATTTCAGAAGTGGAATTTTCTTCTGAATTTGAAGAAGAAGCACAGTATGCAGCAATGATCAATGCGGCAAATGATGGGCTGAGTCATGAGCCGGTACAGCCAGAGGGGATGCCGGAGAGCATGTATCAGATAGCATATAAGGGTTCCTCATGCTCAAATTTGGCATATGATTCAATCAATTCACCGTTTGCTTATACGATTGTACATAGTTGGATCTGGGATAGTGATGAAAGGAATGCGGATGGAGTAGGACATAGAAGATGGATGTTGAATCCGAATATGGAAGTGACAGGATTTGGGCAGGCTGAGAGTGAATCAGGAGCAAGCTATCGTGCTTTATTTGCAACGAATTATGGGGATAAAGAGAAAAATGACAAGGATGGTGTAGCCTGGCCGGCACAGAATACCCCGATTGAATATTTTGATGAGGATTCTGTTTGGAGCATCAGTTTAAAGGGGGTTTTTGATGCAGCGAATAAGATTAAAGTAACTCTGACAGATCTTAATAGTCAGAAAAACTGGGAATTTTCAGCGAGATCAGAAACAGGTTTATTTGGTGTAAGATCCAGTTGCAGTGCAAGAGAGGATTTTCTTTTCTTCCGCCCGCAAGAAGTATTATCATATCAGGCGGGAGATTCCTATAAGGTGGAAATAACAGGTCTTTCAGAACCGGTTTCTTATACGGTGAACTTCTTTTCTTTGGAGTCTATGATGGGAGACTCCGGTGAGACAACCAGTCCGGAGCCTGCAATACCTGAAAATGTTTACATGGCACAGGGAGCATGGACCGGATGGGGAGGAGAGGATTCTTATCCGTCAGCACAAGGAAAGACTCCGGGTTATGGATTAAACAACTATTATTACAAAGATAAGACAAATATGGCAGTTAGTGAGGGCTATAACTGCGGCCTAGAATTGATGAATCCGTATAATGCAGCTTTTACGGGAGCAGATAATGAAATGGCAGTTTTCATCAAGAAGATGAAATCACCGGTAATCCGGGTTACGACGAAAAACGGCAGTACGGCATCCGGCTGGAACTGGAATACAGAGCTTAGCCTGCCGAGCGGTCAGGAGGTTGCATTAACTTCTGATTATTTAAGCAGTGGCTATTTCGCAGTATTCGGAAATGATGATACCATTACAAAGGTGGAAATTTACGACAAGAATCAGGAAAGTGGAAATGATAATACTGTAACCAGTGAGCCGCAGACACCGTCTCCGGAAACACCGGTTACCAATGAACCCGGGAAGCCGGATGGGAATATACCGGTAACCAACACACCGGCAGCTGGTATTCCTGATCAGACTGTTACGGCTAGTCCGGCTGTGGACAAGCCATCGACTTCACCGATTGTAAAAAGAACAGCTACCCCATCAGCGATATATAAATCCAATACGAGACATGCACCGTCAAGACCGGGAAGAGTAAGACTGAAAAAGGTGAAAGCACTTCACAGGGGTCAGGTGAAAGTAACATGGAATAAGGTATATGGAGCAAATGAATATCAGGTGCAGTATTCTACTAAGAGGAGCTTTGCCGGGAAGAGAACGAACACCACATATGGCAAAAGTACGTATTTATATCTGAAAAAGAAAAAGACATACTATATTCGTGTCCGAGCGGTAAAATATGGTAATTCGGCAAACTATTACAAAGATGTCAGGGGATCATGGAGTGCAGTGAAAAAGGTGAAAACCAAGCGATAAAAATGGTCACATGAACTGCTTCACAGACATTTTACACAAATTTGACGTAAACAGGGTAGCAGATTTTACTTCATAAATTTAAGATTAAGTCATCGTGAAAAAAGCGATGGCTTTTTCTTATTTATAGGAAATGTTTGTTTTCGATAAATTTTCTGCCTGTGGATAAAACAGTATCGGCAGAGTGACAAAAAGAATATCGCATGGCTGGCTGATTTTGCAGCCGGCGGTCACGTGGTCGACTTTATAGAGAAAGGAAATGTAGGAAAATGAAGGTGAAATTAAAAACATATCTCCATCATCCCGGTTCTCTGGTGGTGCTTCTGCTGACGATCTTGTCAGCGGTGATCACGGTACTGGCACTTGGATCCCTGATCGTTTACATTCTGGTAAAGGGAGTGCCTCATCTGACACCGGAGCTGTTTGCCTGGACGTACAATTCAGACAATGTATCCATGTTACCGGCTCTGATCAACACATTGCTGTTGACACTCCTTGCCATTGTGGTGGCAGGACCGCTGGGAATCTTCGCAGCGATCTACATGGTGGAATATGCCAAGAAGGGAAATAAAATCGTAGGACTTGTCCGGGTGACGGCAGAGACGCTGTCAGGTATCCCGTCAATCGTATATGGGTTGTTCGGTATGTTGTTCTTCTGTACGGCACTTCATATGGGATATTCGCTGATATCCGGCGCGCTGACGGTGGCGATCATGGTGCTGCCGACGATTATGAGAACCAGTGAGGAGGCACTTCTGGCGGTGCCGAGAAGCTACCGGGAAGGAAGCTTCGGACTGGGAGCCGGAAAGCTTCGGACAGTATTCCGGGCGGTGCTTCCGTCGGCAGTACCGGGAATTCTTTCCGGCGTGATCCTCTCCATCGGACGGATCGTGGGAGAGACTGCCGCTCTGATCTTTACGGCTGGTACGGTGGCAGCAGTTCCTAAGGTAAATGCCGGGATCAAAGGATTCTTTGGATCATCGGTAAGAACTCTTTCCGTACATATGTACAACTTATCAAAGGAAGGTCTTCATACGGATCAGGCGTTTGCCACAGCAGTCGTATTGCTGGTATTTGTTATTGTCATTAATTTTATCTCTAACATTTTGGCCAACAAGCTGAAATCAAAGGTTTAATGAATGTGATCGACAGCATATTCTCTGCGTAAGCAGTTTTGATATAAAAAGAAAATCAGATTTATTTAGAAAAGAGGAAAAGTTATGGATTCAGTATATTCAAATGTTGTGGTTGAGGCATCGGAGCATCCGGTATCTGCGGCAACAAAGTTTCATGTTGAGAAGTTAAATCTTCATTATGGCAGCTTTCACGCATTGAAGGATATCAATATTGATATTCCTCAGAATCGTATTACCGCATTTATCGGACCGTCCGGCTGTGGTAAGAGTACCTTTTTGAAATCCTTAAACCGGATGAATGATCTGGTGGAAGGATGCCGGATCGAGGGAACTGTTATGCTGGGTGATGAGAATATTTACGGAGATATCGATGTGAATCATCTCCGGAAGAGAGTTGGAATGGTATTCCAGAAGCCCAATCCATTTCCAATGAGCATTTATGACAATATTGCATATGGACCGAGAACCCACGGAATCCATTCAAGACAGAAGCTGGATGCTATTGTGGAGAAGTCCCTGCGTCAGGCGGCAATCTGGGATGAGTTAAAGGATCGTCTTAAAAAGTCGGCACTTGGTCTATCCGGCGGACAGCAGCAGCGTCTCTGTATTGCGAGAGCGTTGGCAGTGGAGCCGGAGGTGATCCTGATGGATGAGCCGACATCGGCACTGGATCCGATCTCTACCGCTCATATTGAGGAACTCGCACTGGAGCTGCAGAAGGATTACACCATTATCATGGTCACCCATAATATGCAGCAGGCAACCCGTATCTCCAGCAAGACGGCATTTTTCCTGCTGGGTGAGATGGTGGAATATAACGATACCGAGAAGCTGTTTTCCATGCCGGAGGATAAGCGGACAGAGGATTATATCACGGGACGTTTCGGATGATGGAGCCTGTGGCGGATACGTCATAGAGATTTTGCAGATAGCAGATTATTAAGAAAGCAGTTCAAAAAAAGAGGTGGCAGAGAAATGAGAACACATTTTGATAAACAGTTAAATAAATTAAATGATGAGCTGATCGAGATGGGAAGCATGATCGAAAAGGCGATTGAGCATACCATCAAGGCTCTGGTGACACAGGATATTGATCTGGCAAAATATGTGATCGACTCCGATGAGCAGATCAACAGACAGGAAAGAGACATTGAGAGTCTCTGCCTGAAGCTTCTGTTGCAGCAGCAGCCGGTGGCAAGAGATCTCCGTCAGATTTCTTCCGCACTTAAAATGATCACGGATATGGAGCGGATCGGAGATCATGCTGCAGATATTTCCGAGATCATTGTGACGCTTTTGAAGAAAAATCAGCCGTATATCAAGCATCTGGATCATATTCAGAGCATGGCAAAAGAGACATCCGTGATGCTGGTGGGGAGTGTGGATGCTTTTGTAAACCGCAATCAGCTTCAGGCAGCGGCTGTGATCGAGAAGGATGATGTGGTAGATGATCTGTTCCGGCAGGTGCAGACAGAGCTGGTACAGCTGATCCATAAGGATCCGGATTGTGGAGAACAGGCTTCTGATCTTTTGATGATCGCCAAATATTTTGAGCGGATCGGAGACCACGCCACAAATATTTCGGAATGGGTGATCTTTTCCCTGACTGGGGAGCATGTACATGGCAAATTGATCCCGGAGGAGCAGGCACAGTAACGTTTTTTGGTAAGGAAAAGGAGGAACCAGTGTGAAAAATACTGCTGATGCAGTATTTTATCACACGGCTATTTGTGCCGCAGGCGTCACAAATTAGCCTTATTCGCAGAGCAAAATTTGATATTTTGCTCGCGGTTCCTTCGACGCGATGCGTCTGCGGAATGGAGGATATGATGAAAGCATATGAATGGATGTTAAATCATACAGATTGGCAGACAAAGACAGTGGGAGGTGTATGGCTTCTGATGCATACGGTACGCTGGCTGGCAGTGGGATGTATGTTTGGTCTCCTTTTCTGCCTGGGGACAGGGAGTCATGATTATCAGAATACCATGGGAGCGGCCGGAGCAGTCTTTGCACTGCTTCCGGGAGCTGTGTATGGTATGGCTGCCCTGCTTGGATGTCGGAAGGAGCAGTAAAACATTAAAAGGTATGGAAACAGAGCAGAAAATCAGTTCACAGAGCAATTTTTTGCCTGCATCCGGGAGTTCGCAGGCTCAGAAAGGAATGTAGAGTTTTTATGAAAAAGCTATCCAACGTCATACGGGCGGGTGGAATCCTTGGATTTATCCTGCCGGCGTTAATTCCGCTGGCGGTGTTTTGGATCTACCCGATATGTCGTTCTTTATTTATCAGTTTTACAGACTGGGATTATATGTCCCCCTCTTATCATTTCGTTTTTTTTGATAATTTCAAAAGATTATTTCAAGATCCCAGATTTTATGAAGCACTATGGAATACGCTGTTATTTAGTGCCGGTACATTGATTCCGACGCTGGCAGGAGGTTTATTTTTAGCCCTTTTACTGCAGAAAGCATTCCGTGGCAGCGGATTATTCAAATTTATATTATTTTCTCCTTGGATCACCCCGACAGTAGCGGTATCCATTGTTTGGACATGGATCTACAACCCGGATACGGGTCTTGCCAATGAAGTGCTGAAATTTTTTCATCTGCCGGCACTTCAATGGATCAACAGCTCCAATACAGCATTGTTGTCCGTTATTATCGTGACGGTATGGAAAAGCCTTGGTTATGCGATGATCTTTTATCTGTCGGCACTGGAAAAGGTTCCGGCAGAGCTTTATGAGGCAAACAGTCTGGATGGTGCCAATGCCTGGCAGAGATTCCGGGATGTGACACTGCCCTGCATCTCGCCAACGACATTTTTCCTGTTGATCGTAACTATGGTTAATTCCCTGCAGGCATACGATCAGATTCAGATATTAACGCAGGGAGGACCGTCCGGCAGCACCAGAACGCTGTTATATATGTACTATCAGCTTGGATTTGAGGAGTACGATATGGGACAGGCAACGGCTGTTGCAATGGTACTGGTGGTGATCACACTGATTCTGTCAGGGGTGCAGTTTCTGGCATCCAAAAAGTGGGTGCACTATTAAAAGTACCGTGGAAAATAAAATGACAATATTAGGAAAGGCATGGTTTCATGATGCAAAGTCAGATAGTAGAAAATATAGAAGGACAGGAAACTACAGTACCGCTGCAGGAGGAGCAGCGAAACCGTGAAAAGCTGCGAAGTGAAATGGATGCGGCTCAGCAGAAGC
>CAKRHL010000127.1 GCA_934338765.1 uncultured Lachnospiraceae bacterium
GCTGTGTTCCAACCATATACCATTGGTCACATCCATTCACAATACATTTATCGAGAAATATATGCTTCGGGCAAACGGAAGCTATGTCAAGGTATATCTGTACCTTTCCAAATGCATCCAGGCAGGCGAGGAGGATCTGTCGATATCCTCTCTGGCCGATCAGATGGAAAATACAGAGAAGGACGTGATCCGTGCGTTAAACTACTGGGAGAAGCAGGGATTAATGCGGATCACCAGAAGCGAGGACGGTGCCGATATCCTTGGGATCGACGTGTTAAACCCCGACGAGACAGCTGCAGCAGGCAATACCACAGTCCCGGTAACAGCAGGCGCAAAACACTCCTCTGTCTCTGATGCAGCTGCAGCTCCATCAGAGACCCGGACAGCCCCATCTGCAGGGCATGTACATAAATCTGCAGAGTCCCCGGCAGCAACGGGGACAAGAGCATCCAAAATATCTGCCGTAAAGACCGGGGCAGCCACAGATAAAGCCCCGTCCACCGGGCATACCGCCGGAAACGCTGCCACCGGGAATACTTCCGCCGGAAGCTCCGTTATCGGAAGCACCATAGTCCGGAATACCACGGCCGGAGGCTCTGCAGCCGAAAGCACACCAAAGGCCATCGAGGTGACAACCGAGCAGATGAACCGTCTGGCAGACAACGACGATTTCTGCTGGACATGCAACGTCGTGGAGAGCTATCTGGGACGTCCCATCAAGCCAAAGGAAATGCAGCTGATCACATATTTATATGATACACTTCATTTTTCTTCCGAACTGATCCTGCATCTTTACGAATATTGCATCTCTCTGGGCAAGACAAACAGCAACTATATTCAAGCCGTGGCTCTCTCCTGGGATGAAAAACAGGTCCGTACTCCGGAGGACGCGCAGAATGCAACAACCGAGTACAATGCCGCTTACACCGCAGTGTCCAAGTCTCTGGCTCTGGGACGCTCTCTGGCAGCTGTAGAAAAAGAATTTGTTGACCGCTGGCAGAACAAATGGAGCATGGATCTGAGCGTGATCCTGGAGGCATGCAACCGCACCATGCTTAAGCTGCAGCACGGCGATTTCAAGTATACAGAAGGCATCCTGGACCGCTGGCACAAATCCGGCGTACATACATTGACCGACATCCAGAAAGCAGATGAAGCCTTTGCCATGGAAAAAGCTGCAAAAAAAGCCGCCGAACAGGCCGGCAATGGTTCCGGCATGGTTCAGCACGGTCTTTCCAAGACACAGGCCGCAGCATTGGAAAAACGCCTGTTAAACGCTTAGTCACTTGAATTCATTGTATGATCACGGGGCACAAACAACCGCTAACACTACGGTAAAATCAACATATTCAGGAAAGGATACACTATCATGGGCATTTCAGCAAACCAGTACGGAAGTATCATGGATCAATATGACCGGACACGCATGAAAAACCAGCGCATACTGGATAAGCGCACACAGTCCGTCCATCAGGAAATACCGGAACTGGAAGAAGTACAAGGGCAGATCATACAGCTTTCCTTCCGTCAGGCACGAAACGAACTTCTCCACCCAGAGAACACCTCTTCCACTGCAGCACAGTATGCCCGGCTTATGAAGACACTCATCGAAAAAAAGCAGACCCTTCTGGAGGAGCACGGATATCCCAAGGATTATCTGTCACCTATCTACACCTGTCCGGACTGCAGGGATACGGGATACATCAACGGCAGACCATGCCACTGCCTCACGGAAGCACAGGCCAATTTTCTGTATGCCAATGCAAATCTCAGCGAAATTCTTCTGGAAGAAAATTTCGATACCTTTTGCAGCGATTATTATGATGATACAACCGTTGATGATAATCTTTCTCTAACTCCAAAGGAAAATATCACAAAACTGCGGGATATCTGTCTGGATTTCATTAAACATTTTGATGATGCATACGATAATCTCATATTCTACGGTCCTACCGGGGTGGGAAAAACATTTCTGACCCACTGCATCGCCAAGGCGCTTTTAGACACAGGCCACACGGTGGTTTACTTGACTTCTTTACAGCTATTTGATATTTTAGAGAAAGGCAGATTTGGCAAGGGCGAGGACAGCGAACAGGTTCGCATCAAAACAGATTATCTGATCCACAGCGATCTGCTGATCATAGATGATCTGGGGACAGAACTCACCAACAGCTTTACAACTTCAGAGCTTTATCATTTTATCGAGGAACGTCATCTGCAGCAGAAATCCACGATCCTTTCCACAAATCTGGCATTTCAGGAACTGCACGACCGGTACGGCGAACGTATTTTCTCCCGCTTCACCGGTTACTATAACTTCTGCAAGATTATCGGAGATGATATCCGGCCTCTCAAGAGATTCCGGAAACACACTCCGAAAACAATATAATGATGCCACGATTATAAATTGCTTTGCGTATAACGGTCATACGGCATCATTCAACTCAATATCATAAAATTCACACATGCAAGAATGGAGGATTTCATAACATGAAACGACATGACAAATTGGCAGAAACAATACCTGTGGGCAATCTGGGAATCTTAGCACTGGAAAGCAGCAGGGAAATGGGAAAGCGTGTCAACGACTATATTGTAGAGTGGCGTGAGGAACGCTCCCGCATGGAAGCACCTGCTTCTTCTATTGCCGATTACAGCAAGGATTCTTATCTGATCGACTGCGTCTGCCCGCGTTTTGGTTCCGGCGAGGCAAAAGGGCTGATCCGTGAATCTGTCCGGGGCGATGACCTGTTCTTATTGGTTGATGTCTGCAACTACAGCCTGACATATAGCTTATGCGGTCAGGTAAATCACATGTCTCCGGATGATCATTATCAGGATCTGAAACGTTTGATCGCTGCCGTAGGAGGAAAAGCAAGACGTATCACGGTTATAATGCCGTTTCTTTATGAAAGCCGCCAGCACCGTCGTTCCAGCAGAGAGTCACTCGATTGCGCTCTTGCCCTGCAGGAGCTTACACAGATGGGTGTAGAGAGTATTATCACATTTGATGCCCATGACCCACGAGTACAAAATGCAATCCCGCTCAAGAGTTTCGAGACGGTTCAGCCAACCTATCAGTTTATCAAGGCACTGTTAAAGAATGTACCGGATATTAAGATTGATGCACAGAATCTGATGGTTATCAGCCCGGATGAGGGTGCTCTCGGAAGAGCTGTTTACTACGCTAATGTCCTTGGTATTGATGTAGGTATGTTCTACAAGCGTCGTGATTACAGCCGTATCGTCGATGGCCGTAACCCAATCATTGCTCACGAGTTTCTGGGTGCCGACCTCGAAGGAAAAGATGTCATCATTACAGACGACATGATCTCCTCCGGCGAAAGTATGATCGATGTGGCAACCGAGTTAAAACGCCGCAAGGCAAACCGTATCTTTGTTGCTGCAACATTCGGACTTTTCACCAATGGAATGGACAAGTTTGATGAAGCTGTAGAGAAAGGCCTGATCTACCGTGTTATGACAACAAATCTGGTATATCAGCCTCAGGAGCTTCTTTCCAGAGACTATTATATCTCTGTTGACATGAGCAAATATGTTGCCCTGCTGATCGATACATTAAACCATGATCAGTCCATCAGCGATCTTCTGAATCCAACAGAGAGAATCCAAAATATCCTGGCAAAATACGGTCAGAGATAATATCCCACTGACCATAGCACATAGATTCATTGTTCATTACGAACCCGCAGGCTGACAGATCATTGCGGATCGGTTTTATAGAAACACACACCTCCCATGGGGCAATGCTTCGGAAAAGCAGAGGCCATATGGGAGGTAATTTTATGTCTTTTTCCACTTTGGACATAAGAAATATTATGGACACAATCGAATCATTGTCGTGCAAAGTTTGAGTTATGAACATAATATTCCCATCGTTTTTCGAAAGTTCATAGTTTTTTTAGAAATTAAACAATATTACAACACATCTGTTTCCTATAATGAATTCATAAACAATAAATAAGCCGATTGACTAATGTTTGTTATAGATTCTTTTTCATTTTTTTCATTTTCGGTCATGAGGCAGCTCCCTCTGCCTTATGACCACTCCTTTGAGTGTTACTTTGAAAAGCCCGAAGCTTTTGCTTCGGGCTTTTCATGTGCTTATAAAACTATTTTTTTATTTCTTTTATTTCGTTGCAACTTTTTTGTGATACAATGACACATATCAATAGAAGGTAATAAAATCAACAAACGGTAACCCGATACACATCGGTATAACAATTAATTATTATGGAGGTGAACGCTATGACTACCGGATTGACCTTAAGCGCTGTATGCCTGATCGGACTTGTAGTGATCGTCGGAGGCATCATCATAGGATTTCATTTTTGGGACAGGGATTAATCCTATGCAAACAAGGGCAAAACGGCGTTTTTCCCTTGTTACCCACTACGTTATGAACATTATCCTATATATCGTAAAAACGGCACCGGAGAACACATATAGCTTCTCCGGTGCCGTTTTTACGATATGATCCTGTCTACCCCTCTGTCTTAGAGTACTCCGAACATTTCCAGACACTCCCGGTTGGTTCCCCGGAAAATATCCTCTCTGCCCTCAAACATCCTGCAGAGCTTCTCCAGACGATCCCAGTTATCTTTCACATAATACTCATAACTGTGTCCCCAGATATAAAACAACTGCTGCTCCCCCGGTGCCGGTTCGCTTTCCAGAAACTTCTGTGCCAGTTCGAAAAGCTGCTCATCATCATGATGACAGGTTGCCTTTAACAGGATCGGATTCTCCGGTACCGCAAATCCATGTGTCGCTTCCACGGTACGACCGTATTTGATCCCATGACGCTGCAGATAATCCACTGCTGCCTGATCATAGGCACCATAGGCATACGCCATGCCTACCGGTTTCTGTCCATAGATCCGGGTAATATTATCAATATCCGTCAAAAACTCCTGATCCATCTCCTCCTGGGTCATATCCGCAGGTGCCCGGTGGGTCAGACCGTGAACCGCGATCTCATGTCCTGCATAAAGATCCCCAATGGTTTCCTGATCCATACGGCAAATCTCTTTTCCTTCAATCTCAAAATGGCTTTCCCGGCTCTGTATACCGGTGTTCAGATTAAAAGTACATTTCATGCCGTAACGGTTCAAGATCTCCACCAGCTTCCGGTCTGATTCAATGCCATCATCATAACTAAACGTAATTGCTTTCTGATATTTCATCGTAATTCTCCATTCCTTTCTTAACATTTATCCCACAGGGGCATACCATCAAAGCCATTGTCTTCCAGCAGAATCAAATAGCAGAACCTTACGCCCTGATTTCTTGGAATCCTTATCTTTCCATGCTTCTACCCCGCATAATCTCCACAACCCGCAGAACATCCTCCTGCACTGTAAATTTGACTTCATATTCCCCAAAACTCATACCATAGACCCTTTCCGGATCCTTCTGATACCTTGGTCTGGGATCCTGTTCCAGAACGCCCCGAAGTGCCTGAAGCTTTTCTCCGGAAATCCCGGACGCTGCGGCAAGCTCCTCCGGAAGCTCCACGGTAACACACCGCGCCTGTGCCCCGTCCGTAAAGCCGCCTTTTGCCTCCGGATGACTATCCGCATAAGGAAGATACGGCTTGATATCATAAATTGGGGTCCCGTCCATCATATCCACACCTGACACCCAGATGACAGGCTTCCTGAGATCCTCCAGATCGATCCGTTCCAGCTTGACGCAGGACAGACCAATGGGATTGGGACGAAAAGGAGATCGTGTAGCAAACACGCCAAGCCGCCGGTTACCTCCCAGACGGGGCGGACGCACCGTGGGCGACCATTCTGACCGGACCGCCTTCGAAAACTCCCATACAAGCCAGAGATGAGAAAACTCTTTAAGTCCACGAACCGCATCCGGATTGCGGTATTCCGGTTCCAGAACGATCTGTCCCATAAGTTCCGGCACCAGACCACTTTGTCTGGGTACTCCAAACTTTGTCACAAAATCCGTGTGAACCCTGCCTATCATCTTCATTTCCATTGATTTCTCACCTCCCGGGATTTTTATATAAAATATCTGTCGATAAATAATCTTTTGCACAGATTACGCATTCATTATAATCGGCATTCTCCGGATGATAAACTCACTCTTTAGAGAAAAAATGAGTCCGGCAATGCTCTCAGGCACTGACCGGACTCATCTTTTCATCAGTTACATCTCTGCACAACCAATCAGGCACGTACCAGCTCTACCTGCCAAAATCCCTCCGTGTGAGACGGTCCCTGTGTAATCTCAACTTTAAATTTATACATTGCCTCCTCCAGTTTACGCTGGAACTGCACCTCGGAAAG
>CAKRHL010000128.1 GCA_934338765.1 uncultured Lachnospiraceae bacterium
GATATATCCGATACCAGGGACAGTCCCGCCTGTGCAAACTTTTCTTCAAATTCTCCGTTCGTCTGATTGACCAGTTCCCCGAAATTTAATGTCGTGATCTGTAGCTCTATAGTTCCGGAGGAAGCCTTCGATGCCTCCACCAGATCCTCGATAAGACCTTTGAGACGCATAGACTTTTGATCCAAAATATCCAGATACTCCTGCACCCTTGCATTATCAATATGCTCTCTCTTTAACAGATCCACATAATTGATCACGGAAGTCAGAGGTGTTTTGATATCATGGGATACATTGGTGATCAGTTCGGTCTTCATCCTCTCGCTTCGTATGGACTCCTCCACCGCACTTTCCAGTCCCTGCCGGATATGATTGATCGTGTCCGCCAGCTCTTTTTGCTCTTTGGAGGCTTTATCCGGCAGTTCGATCTGATACGAAATTTCCCCCTGTGCAATTCTCTCGGCACCATTCTGGATCTTTTCATCGGCAATCCCATTTCTCATTGCCAGTAGAAGTGCTCCCTCTCCGGCAACCAAAAGCAATGGAAGACAGATCACACAGATCACAACTGTTATACCAAAGGAAGCACCATAAGGATAATTTACCACCACATTGATCCAGCAGACAATCCATATTAAAAGCCACAATACAGCAAAGACGATCACTGCAATCCCATATCTGACAAATGCTCTCGTATCTTTATATTTTTGAATAAATACTTTCAGCTTTGCCCCGGCAAGCTTTCCACCTGTTTTTCCCTTTCGGAAACACCAGCGGATCATGCTGTTCTCTGTCAGCCTTTTCTGGCAAATTCTTTGTACGATCCCCAATAGGAGAATCATAACAGCCAGTGCCATTGCAGCGATCAGAATTGCATCGGCAATCCTTGTTATGCTTATATTACCAATATTGACACGATCCATCGTCTGCTCCCGATCCGAAATCTGGTACAGATCATACACAACACCATTCAGCAGATACACCCCTGCCAGCGCTGTTGCTGCCAGCAGTTCCGATGGAATCTTCTGCAGGCGGTTCTTTCTTCTCTCTGATTTTCCACCGGACACTGCCAGTCCCAAAAAAGCCACCAGCAGACATAACAGACTGATTCCAAATATCACAATACTGCGGCCTGCCATATTTTTTGCCTGCATATACTGTTTCCGTGCATTCTGGTAAGTCTGATACAGAGAAGCCATCCCACTTGTCTTGCCCGGAGAAGTAACATCCAGTGCAGGATATCCCACAGCCACATAGGCATTCTGCCGGGAATCTGTCAGCTTCTTAAGGAATTTCTTAAGATCTCCGGAATTGTCAAAGTCTTCCCAGAACCAGTTACTCTGGTACACCTCTCCTCTTGCATCATAAATCGCATATTCATAAGCTGTTTTTTTATCATCAATCGCACCCCGTTCCAGATTTGCCACATATGCTGTCCAGTTTTCATCGCTGCTGACCAGACTCTTTCCACCAACCGTTACATCATACAGGAAATCAGACTTCTGTAAAAATTTCTCCAGTCCATTTCCAAAACTGATCATAAATTGTGCCAGATCTGCTGCCATAGCCTCGCTGCATAAAGCCTCTCCCTTCTTCCATGGAGTACTTATGGAATTTTCCATAAGCGCCTGTCCCTTCTTTTTGAGTTCTCCTGTATATTCCTCCAAACTTTTATCATATACGTAATATTCATAATCATCCGTGACATCACTATAATAGGCCTCGGGATCTTTTAGAAAATTCTTCAGGGTAAAATCCGATTTTCCATCATTATAATACAGTTTGTCATCCTCATGAAGCCGGAGAGCTTTTGAATGCTCCTGATCATCCATTGCATCATAGATATACACAACAGAACTATCTTCCACCGTTCTGGAATTACTTTCGATATTATACATCTGGGTAATACAATGAGCTTTCCGGTAATCTTTCATTACATAATCATAATAATCACTATATTGGGTACCATCCTCCGCAGTTCCCTCAAAATCATTTTCCGCAGCCAGTGCCATCTGGTACATCAGCCATCCGTTTGCATAACTGGAATACGCCTGTCCAAGCCATTTTGCATAAACAGACCGAAGCGGTATCTTCTGTGTCGTTTTTGTCATATCTACCACCGCTGTTTCTGCTCTTTGACTATCCCCCTGCAGCCCCGACAGTAATGTTTCCTGTCCCTCGTAACGCTTGGTCGTCGGTGTATCCCGCTCCTGTTTTTTCGCCTCTTTCCACTCCTTTGCAGAATATTTCTGTCCGGATGCCACCGTATCATAAAGGGTGCTTTTCTGCCAGTCTCCGGTTGCAAAATAGACGTTCTTCAAGGTAAACAGCTGCGATGCCTTTTTTCTGATGCTCACATGATCCTGGCTATATTTTTCAAAGCTATTTATATAGTTATTAAAGTATCCATCATAATCGTAATTATGACCTTTCCAGCCGGCAGCTTCCTTTAAGGTAACCGTCTTCTCCCCTGTGCCGGCTCCTGTCTGCAAAAACGGCATATCTTCAATTTTGCCTTTATAAAAGGAGCCATCCCCGCTTCCCATCCTGCGTATTTCCAAATATAATTCCAAAGCCTGCAGATAACTGTCCGTCAGCTTCTGAAACTCCAGACTTTCCTCCATCTTTCCGCTCTCGGAAACATTGCTTTCCCGGGTCAGACGGTTCATAACTGACTTTCCTCCAAGATAATTTATCCCGGAAAGGGACGCTGTCACTGTTGCTGCCGTCAGAACCATTCCCAGAAAGATACGGACCAATTTTCTTTTATTTGTTTTCCCCTTTTTTGGTTTCTCTTCTTTGTTTTCCCTTATCTCTTTGTTTCGTCTCATCTTATAAATCCCCCCTTGTCCGATTTACTGATTTTCCAGCTTGTAACCTACGCCCCACACAACCTTCAGATATCTTGGTTCTTTGGGGTTGATCTCGATCTTTTCCCGGATATGGCGGATATGTACTGCCACTGTATTTTCTGCAGCATAGCCATTTTCATTCCAGATGCTCTCATAAATCTGCCGGCTGGAAAAGACCTTTCCCGGATGTTTCATCATCAGCAGCAGGATATTGTACTCCAGAGGGGTCATCCTGATCAGCTCGCCATCCATGTAAACCTGCTTGCAGTCATCATCCATCTCCAATCCTCCGAGACGATAAGTCATTCCCCCTGATGGCATCGGCTCGCTCATCATGTCATAACGTCTCAGCTGGGATTTGACTCTGGCCACCAGCTCCAACGGATTAAATGGTTTGGTCACATAATCGTCCGCACCGATATTCAGTCCAAGGATCTTATCTGCATCCTCCGATTTGGCAGAAATGATAATAACAGGTACCTTACTCTCCTCGCGGATCTTCATGGTAGCATGGATCCCATCCAGCTTTGGCATCATCACATCGATCACCAGCAGGTCAATATGATTCTTCCGTATCTGATCCAATGCCTGCATTCCATCATAAGCCGCAAGCACTTCATAGTCCTCCTGCTCCAGATAGATCTGAATTGCCTCCACGATTTCCTTATCATCATCACATACCAGTATTGTCTGCATTTTTGTCCTCTTTTCCGTACTCTGTCGTACCTTGCTGCTTTACATTTCTTATCATAAACTACAATTTTTAAGACAAGCGAATGAAATTCTTAAGATTTCTTTAAGTTTATCACAGAATGAATGAAGAAAAAAGAGGCCACCGTATTGCCCGTTACGGTGGCCTCTCAGATCAGGTTTTCCACGAAACTCCCGACCAGAACCTCTATGAAGTTCCATATTCACACACAATCAAATTTAAAGGAAAACTCATACTTTTTGCACTCTATTCGGCTGCATCCTGGAGAGCGTCAAAACCTTCCTCTCCGGTACGAACCTTCACCACATTCTCTACATCATATACGAAGATCTTACCATCTCCGTAGTGACCGGTGTAAAGAACCTTCTTAGCTGTCTCGATCACAGTCTCGATCGGTACAGAACTGATAACAACCTCTACCTTCACCTTCGGGATCAGCATGACACTAAGCTCGGCACCACGATAGGTTGTTGTAATACCCTTCTGTGTACCACAGCCCATAACCTGTGTCACGGTAATACCATTGACACCGATCTGGTTCATTGCTTCCTTCAGCTCATCAAACTTATTCTGCTGACAGATAATGGAAATCTTTGTAAACTTCTCGGTCATATCTCCCGGCTTTGATGCTACAGGCTTCATCGCAGGCTTATGATCACTGCTCTTCTCAATCACAGGTGCAAGACCACTCTTTGGTACCGGCATGGTTCCTGCGGAGTAGAACATATTGCCGGCCGGCATAAAGTCTGCATATGCAGATGTTAAGCCGTGCTCCTTCACATCGAGACCGATAAGCTCTTCCTCCTCAGATACTCTTAATCCAAGAGTTGCCTTAATGATCAGGAAGGTGATCGTGATCGTAATTGCTGTCCATGCAATGGTGCTGAACATTCCCACAAACTGAAGACCAAGCTGTGTAAATCCGCCACCATAGAAAAGACCCTCTCCTTTAATAGCACCACCCTCTAAAGCAATCTGATAACCGGGTGCTGATTTTGTTGCAAAAAGACCAACAGCGATGGTACCCCAGATACCGTTCATCATATGTACTGCAACGGCACCAACCGGATCATCAATCTTTAATACATAGTCCAGGAGCCATACACCAAATACAACCAGAACACCTGCAACCGCACCGATCACTGCTGCACCGGCACAGTCTGTCACATCACAAGGTGCTGTAATGGCTACAAGACCTGCCAGAGATGCATTCAGACACATAGACACATCCGGCTTGCCATATTTGATCCAGGTAAAGATCATACATACAACCGTTGCAACTGCCGGAGCAACCGTTGTTGTCAGGAAAATGGAACCCAGATCCGGAATTGATGTTGCTGCTGCACCGTTGAATCCATACCAGCCAAGCCACAGGATAAATACACCAAGAGCACCTATCGTTAAGTTGTGTCCCGGAATCGCATGAGGCTTTCCGGTTCTCTTGCTGAACTTGCCAATACGAGGTCCAAGCATTGCCGCACCGATCAGGGCACAGATACCACCAACCATATGAATACAGTTAGAACCGGCAAAATCATGGAATCCCATCTGTGCCAGGAAGCCGCCGCCCCAGGTCCAGTGTGCTTCTACCGGATAGATCACTGCGGAGATCACTGCGGAGTAAACACAGTAGGAAATGAATTTTGTACGTTCTGCCATGGCACCGGAAACGATCGTCGCTGTTGTGGCACAAAATACAAGGTTAAATACGAAAGTGGAATAATCGTAATTTCCATAATGAGAGAAGATATTGAAATCAAGTTTTCCAATAAAACCTCCCATATCATTTCCCAACAGAAGAGATGCACCGATCAGGAAAAACATAAAAGTACCAATACAAAAATCCATCAGGTTCTTCATAATAATGTTTCCGGCATTCTTTGCTCTGGTAAAACCAGCCTCTACCATTGCAAATCCTGCCTGCATCCAGAATACTAATGCTGCTCCTATCAAATACCATACGCCATACAGGTTATCGTTGACGTACTGAATCACTTCTTTCGACATATAACATTCCTCCTTGGTTTTCATTTTTTTCGTTTCACATGTGAATGTTACATTGAAGTAACAGGAAAAAGAAAAAGGCGCCACGATTGCTTTTCGCTTCGTGACACCTTTGTCATAAATCCCATTATATTCATTCCGTCTTTTCTGTCAAGGAACTTTACAGAACTCTTTTCAAAGAAAGGTTTCAGAAATATTTCTCTTTCAATTATTCGTTTTTCACAAAACATTTGAAAGTCCTACTTATTTTGTGGGACAAAATCCGGATTTACGTCCCCATCTTTTAAGGAATCATCTGTCAAAAACTTTATAAATGCAGCTGCTTCCTCCTGCTTTCTGGAGGAATTGGATACTCCCAGCACGGCTGATCTGCTTTTGCCCCCCAGAGCCTTATACTTCTTGCAGTCTGAAACATCAATACCAAAGTTGTACTTTGTCTCGTCAATCTCCTTCTCTCCACGGATATTCTCTCCGTCAATGATCGGACAGTATACCCTCTTATCCTGTGGCCAGTCCTTAAATGCTGCCACCGTATCCGAGCTGTCGGGTTCGAAAAAATATCCGGCAGAAGCATAGCCCGTGAAGCCCTCCTTAGGTGCGATCACGATGTCGCAGGTCCCGGCATAGATATAACTCTGCAGCTGCTCACTTAAAGTACCGTTTTTTGAGTTAAACTCTGTATTGATCGTCACGATCTCATGCTTGTTATCAAGTCCCAGATAGGTACCCAC
>CAKRHL010000129.1 GCA_934338765.1 uncultured Lachnospiraceae bacterium
TCCTGTACGTTAATTGGTACATGTGCATATGCCTGAACGGCATCCGTATGGAATAATACCCCATGCTCATGGGCAACCTTTCCGATCTCAGCGATCGGCTCAATGGTACCGATCTCATTATTGGCAAACATAATACTGATCAGGATCGTATCCGGACGGATCGCCTTCTCGACCTCCTCCGGTGTTACAAGACCGTTTTCATCCACATCAAGATATGTGATCTCATAGCCATGCTTCTCCAGATACTCGCAGGTATGCAGGATCGCATGATGCTCAATCTTGGATGTGATGATGTGTTTTCCTTTGGCCCGGTATGCCTCGGCAACGCCTTTCAGCACCCAGTTATCCGACTCACTGCCGCCACCTGTAAAATAAATCTCTGTGGCTGCTGCTCCCAGAGAATCTGCAATCACCTTTCTGGCATCTTCCATGGCTTTTTTGGCCTCTCCGGCAAAGCTGTATACGCTGGAAGGATTGCTGTAATTCTCCAGATAATATGGTTTCATCGCCTCAAACACTTCCGGTCTGACCGATGTTGTTGCTGCATTATCTAAATAGATCAATTTGCTCATAGTGTATACCACTGCCTTTCTGTGTCTGTCCCTGTTTCAGGACAGATATGTATTTAAAATATAGATAAGTCCATATTTCCTACTAATTCTATGGGCTGTCTGTAATTATACTCATTTCGCTGTTATTGTCAACCGCCGCCAGTTTCATTTACGGATATCAACGGGACCGCACGACCCCTTTTGCTCCAATCTTCGCATTATTCGAAATCCCATTGACGTAATTGACAAATTTTCTCACTTTGTCTTTTCTTGTCAAAAGGTGTGTTTCCCTTCCAGACTGCAGACACGGCAGCATCTTCGCCTGAATAGATCCGTTCTCCCGGATCGTAAGCTGAAGCAGCGTCGTATATAATGTCTTTTCATTAAACCAATAGTTTCCCAGACTATAAAAGATCGGCTTTCCTTTATAATAACCCACTCCCTGCAGACAATGGGTATGAGCACCTACCACCACATCCGCTCCGGCATTGATATAATCCTTTGCCTGGCTTGTCTGTGCCGTTTCCAGCTTCGTGCTGTATTCTGTGCCCCAATGCACAAATGCAATGACCACATCCGCCTTTTTCTTTGCCCTGCGTATCGCACGGACATACTGTGTGTCATCGTAAGTCCGGAAAACCCCCGGAGAATGCTTGCCTGCTGCCGGTGTGAGAATATATTTCTCCGCTCTTGTGGCAGCGATCACAGCAATAGTTTTCCCTTTGCTCTCAAAATAGACCGGCTTTTTGGCCTCTTTGCTATCTTTCCCACCGCCGGTATATTTTATTCCATTATTTTCCAGAGTAGACAATGTGTCCAGAAACGCTTTCTTTCCATAATCATAAACATGATTGTTTGCAAGAGAAACTGCATCCACGCCAAGCTGCTGCAACAGCTTCACATTCTTACGGGGTGCCCGGAAAGTGTATGCCTTTCCCTTCATGGCTTTGCCGCGGTTGCTGATGGAAAACTCATTGTTCAGCACCATATAATCATAACTCCGCATCTTCCGAATCAGGCGCGGATCGATACAGCCCGGAATGCCTTTGCCCTTCTGGCGCATATGCTTCATCACCGTCCAGGTTTCATCCAGATTGATGTCTCCGGCAAAACCAAGGGTAATGTCTCCTGTCTCTGTCCGGAATGCTTCACCGGGCGTTCCGGCATCCTCCTCTGTCGTGGTAAGACCGGAGTCCTTTGTATCCTCCTCTGTGGTGTCTAACTCCGGATCCTCCTTCGAGTTGTCCTCATCGGAAGCTCTACCTGCCTTTTCCTCTGTGACAGTCTGTCCATCCGAAGAATCCTCCGGCTCTCGGGAAGCGTCTTCCTTCTTATCCTGCGTATCCTCCGGATCAGTATCCCGGTCACCATCATCCTGCAGATCCTCTTTGGAAGATGAATCATTTCCATTATAAGGTTCTGATATCTTTGCCGGCTCCTTCTGCTCCTGCTTCGGATGATTGATCCGGTAAAAATCTACAATGATCCATAATGCCAGCAATATTACAACGGCTATCACAACGCCTCTTCCCTTGCCATGCATCCAATCCCGTATCTTCCCCATGTTTTATCCTTTCATATTTTTCTCTGCTTTCATATCTCCACCGGAGTTTCATTTTATCCTAGATTTTTGATAACAACTCCATATTTTGGCGGACAGTTTAACCGGAGAACACCATTCTCCACATTATACATGGCCGTCTCCAGAGAAAATCCCTCCGGACCGGTATTGATCAGACGTGCCATGCGTGTTGCCTCCGTCAGTCCCAGACGCCATACCGGCAGATCCACTGTCACCGGCTGGTCTCCGCTGTTGATGGCTATCACAAATTTGTCCTGCTCGTCAAATCTGCCATAGCTGATAAACTGATACTGTCCATTCAGGAACAGAATAGATCCCGTCTTCATAGCCTGATAATCCTTATGAACACGGATGATCTCCTTATGGAAATCGATCAGGTCCTGATCCTCTCTGCCCCATGGATATGCACGACGGTTATCCGGGTCAGTCCAGCCGCAGAGTCCTGCTTCATCGCCATAATAGATGGTCGGTGCTCCCGGCCATGTCATCTGTATCATAACCGCCAGACGCATGATCGCTTTATCAACACCTTCATTGGCTGCCTCCGGTCCCAGATATGCTGTTCGTCCCACCTTACGGTTTGTTCTGGTAAGGAAACGGGAATGATCGTGGTTGGACAACTCATTCATCGCTACCTGCAGGGACTGTGTATGGAAGCGTGTCATAAAATGACGCATGGATCCAAAGAAGGAATCAGGATTGCCCAGCTGATCCTGACGATACTCATCACTGTGCTTCTCCACTCCTGTGAGAAACCAGGTCAATGGCTCCATAAAGGCATCATAGTTCATGACCGTATCCCACTCATCGCCCTTGAGCCACTCTGTAGGATCTCCGTAATGCTCCGCAAGGATCAGCGCATTGGGATTCGCCTCCTTGACATTGCGGCGAAACTCCTTCCAGAAGTAATGATTGTACTCTCCGGACTGTCCCAGATCAGCAGCCACATCAAGTCTCCATCCATCCACATTGTACGGTGGGGAGACCCATTTACGTCCCACATGCATAATATAGTCAAACAATGCCGGAGATTCCTCGTAATTCAGCTTTGGCAGCGTATCATGTCCCCACCATCCATCATAATGGGGATTGTAAGGCCACTGACGCTCTCTGAACTTGAAGAAGGTATTGTAAGGACTGTCCTCTGACACATATGCGCCCTTTTCATAACCCTCTGCATTTTCATAAATGCACTCTCTGTCCAGCCATTTATTAAAGGAACCGCAGTGATTAAATACACCATCCAGAATGACCTTCATGCCTCTGCGGTGCACCTCTTCCACAAACTCTGCAAAGAGCCGGTTACTTGCCTCCAGATTCTCCTTGTCTGTCACACGGCAGATATAACGTGATGCCGCTTTATTGGGATAGTTCGGATCTGCTTTCCAGTTTCCATGCTCATCCTTCTGCAGAAGCTCTCCCTCATCCTTGACGATCCGGCCAAAATGGGGATCTATATAATCATAATCCTGAATATCATACTTGTGGTTTGACGGAGATACAAAAACCGGGTTCAGATAGATAACCTCCACACCCAGATCCTGCAGATAATCCAGCTTCTGCATAACTCCGGCGATATCACCTCCGTAAAACTCACGGACGCCCATGGCTGCCGGGTATTTATTCCAGTCTGTAACCTTGCTGGTGCCCTCTCCAATGTAAATATACTCGTCGTCCTCTACATCATTGCTGCGGTCTCCGTTATAGAAACGATCCACATAAATCTGGTAAAATATCGCTCCCTTTGCCCAGTCCGGTGTATGAAACCCCGGTGTCATGGTGAAATTGTAGTACTCCTCTACGGAATTACATAATCCCACATTGTTGTAATAACACACCATCTGACCACAGTGAATCTCAAAGTAATAGAACACCTGCTCTGCACCAAGCTGCACAAATGTCTCATAATAATCAAACAGGCGGTCATTATAAAGCTTCTCCATCTCAATGCGCTCGTCGTTAAAGACAAGAATAACGGAATCCAGATTCTCCCTGGCACATCGAAGCCGCAGTCTCACCCGGTCGTAGGGATCCGGTTCGGACGGACAGCGGTAAAACTCTGTCCCATCGGCAAATAACGCCTGCGGATTGAATATCGTTGTCAGATTATCCAGATACAGCTGCGTCTTCATCTGCTTTGACATCTTATAAAACTGCACATTTAAGTCCATGACATGCCTCCATTACCATATATCTTCTTTTTCATTTTCTCACAAATACACTATCTTAATCATTTTACATCATTTCAGGGCTTTTCACAAGTTTTTTAAAAAGGGACTGTCGCAATTCGTGTGACAGCCCCTTTCTTATTTTGTGATTCTTTTCTATTGTCCTGAAAATGATTACTTTGTAATCGTTGCCCCGTCGCTTATCCCCTTTTTCTTGAATAATTTACGGTATGCTTTCACCTTACTCTCAGGTACTTTCACAACTACTCCGGAAGATATTTCCGAGAATGCGTTGCTTCCTACTGTACTCTCTGTAAGCTTTGTCGTCTTAATGGTCACTTTCTTCAGCTTCTTACATCCACTAAATACGCGGTTTCCAATCTTTGTGACATTTTTTTCTATGATCACTTTCGTAATCCCGGCACGATTTCTGCAGGCGGATGCCCCCACAGATGTAACTTTGTATGTTACCCCCTTAATCGTTACCTGAGCCGGGATGGTAATGGTTCCCTTTGCTCCCTTCGCCGCTGCTGAATACTCCACGGTCGGGGAACCTGCTTTACCGCTTGTCACCTTATAGATTACACCTTTACTGTCAGTAAGCTTTTTTCCCATTTTGGCCGGCTTGACCACCGGCTTCTTTGTCGGTTTTGGAGTTGCAAGCTCCCCGGCCGGTGTCTCGGTCGGTGCCGTACTTGGTGTCACCGTCGGCTCTGTGACCGGTTCTGCACTTTTCCCCGCTGCCGGTGTCTCTGTCGGCTCTGTTGCCGGTTCTGCACTTTTCCCTGCTGCCGGTGTCTCTGTAGGCTCCACACTTGGTTCTACCGTCGGCTTTCCACCCGGTTCTGCCGTCGGTTCTGCACTTGGTCTTGCCGTTGGCTTTCCACCCGGTTCTGCTGTTGGTTCTGCCGTCGGCTTTCCACCCGGTTCTGCGGTTGATCCTGCGGTCGGCTTTGCTGCCGGCTCGGCTCCCGGTATCTCTGTCGGTTCTGCCGTCGGCTTTGCGGTCGGCTCTGTGCTTGGTGCTGTGCTCGGCTTTGCACCCGGTCCTGCTGTCGGCTTTGCGGTCGGCTCTGTGCTTGGCATTGCCGTCGGCTCTGCACTTGGTTCTGCACTCGGTTTTACTGTCGGCTCTGTGCTTGGTGCTGCGCTCGGCTCTGCACTTGGTTCTGCACTCGGTTTTGCTGTCGGCTCTGTACCCGGTCCCGCTGTCGGCTCCACACCCGGTTCTGCACTTGGTCCCGCTGTCGGCTCTACCCCCGGCTCTGTGGTTGGCTTTGCACTCGGTCCTGCCGTCGGTGTTACCGTTGGCGTCACTTTAATGACCGGAATTACCGTACTTTCTTTGGTAATCGGACTCGTTCCTTTACTGTCAGAGAAACAGCCGTCACATACGCTGCAGTGATAATATTCTATATTGCCTTCTTTCACTGTCGTGGCATTTTTCTTCCCGATCTTTTCCAGTATATGAGGTAATAGAGCAATTTCTTTCCCTTCTTTGATCTTTCTTCCACACTGTTCACAGTAGGTATCTCCGGTGTATCCGGCAGTAGTACAGGTAGACGCTTCTTCTCCTTTTACTTTCGTATCCGGATGCTCACAGGCACTCCGGGTGATTGTAATTGTTACCTGCTTCGTTATGTAAAGCTCCTTATCCGGTCCTGCATAATCCGCCTTCGCCTCCACAGATTCTGCTTCCGGAAGGTCTTTTGAGGCATCTTCTTCCACCCACTGCCAGCCAGCCGGAAGTTCTACCTGAGACACTTTCTTCACCGTATAAGGGGTTGTGATGGAATCCTTGGGCGTATTCTCCGGCTGTTTTGCCTTGAAAACCACAAATTTCGCAGCTTCCCGGCTTTCCAGTCCGGTATAATTATTTGTCTCTGTCACATATGCTTTTAAATAGTAGATTCCCGCACTCTTCGGAACTACATCCGTGTATTCTCCTGTCTCAGAAGCTGCATAACGATATTTCACT
>CAKRHL010000130.1 GCA_934338765.1 uncultured Lachnospiraceae bacterium
GCTCCCACCGTCACCACGCCGTCAGCTGTGGCCGGTATGGTAAGGGTTGTATCCGGCTCCGGCTCCAAAAAACCGGTTGAAAGTCCGATAAGCTCCGTGGTAGGAAGCCACAGCTCCACAACGCCCCCGATAATCTTCTCCGGGATCAGCCACAGACTCCATACTCCTTCCTGTAAGTTTTCTCCCTCTCTTTCCGGCGGCAGCCACTCCATATAAATCTCCTGTGTGATCTGTGCCGGCGTCGGCTCTCCATAATACACATAAACAGAGGTCCCTTGCAGCTCATACCTTCTTACTTCCCTTGTCTCTTCAATCAATACTCTTGTTCCGTCCGGAGCTTCTAAAAACACCGTAAAATCATCCGTATATTGCTTCCACATCTGCAGACTTAAATTTTTCTCCCCCGCTCCGATCACAAACCGAATCTGCCGGGGTTCATTTTCCAACCGCACTCTGGCATGATGTCTGGCATCCCCCTCATTGCCCGCCGCAATGGATATGACACTTTTCCAGACACCTGCCAGTTCTGTGATATATCCCTCAAATAAACTACTGCCGTCATGAGCACCATTATTATTGCCATAGCTTACATTTATGGAAACCGGCATTCCGAATGATTCCGCCTTCCGTACCATATAGTCCAGCGCCTCCATCACCTCCGTGGTTCTGGAAAAGCCTTCTCCACCGGTACTAAGCTTCACAAAAAGAATGGGACTTTCTATGGCAATTCCCCGATACCGATACCCTGCAGACCCTGCACCGTTTCCAGCTGCCACGCCCGTTACTGCAGTACCATGACCGGAACCTGTATCTTGCGGAAGAGAAATATTTTCCTGTTCTCCCAAAAGAACTTGATCAATCTGCTCCTTTGTCCACTCCACTCCCTGACGGTATCTTTCCGGAGCTTCCAGCCCCACAGATGGGTCCGGTGTTCCACCCTGATCCCATAACGCCAGAATGCGTGTCGTACCATCCGGATTGCGAAAAGCAGGATGAGTCAGATCAATACCGGAATCCGCCACACCAACGATCACTCCTCTGCCGGTCAGACCGTTCCTCAAATCTCCTGCCTCATACTCCTGATCCACAATTAAATTTCCCTGCACAGAATTAATGCAGGAGGCCCCTCTCCCTGCATCCAGAGAAAAATAGACCTCCTTGGGCTTTTCCATATATTGTATCTGCGGCAGTGCCGCCAGTGCCTCCAGCTGCTCCTCCGGAACACGCACGATCCCGTATTGATGATAAAGCGGGATCACCTGCACACCCGGCAGCCGGCGTTCCACCTCATACAGATCTCCATAGTATCTCACGATCACTCTCCAGGTCGCCGTCTCTTGATCGTATCCTGTATTTAATGTACCGCTCTGCTCCCTCTCCTGCTCCGGGAGATCCAGAGCAAAGCGAAATTCCGAATCCAGTTTCTCATCATTTTCCATGATATGGGTTCCTTAAATTATGTTGACTCTCTGTAATATATTCTCTCCTCTCAAAAAAGATACAAAAAATCCGGATCCCAAAATATCTTTCAGAATCCGGATACATCATATCATTGACTCAATATACCATTACTACTCAACCGTTACACTCTTTGCCAGGTTTCTCGGCTTATCCACATCAAGTCCTCTGGCAACAGATACATAATATCCCAGAAGCTGCAGCGGGATCACTGCCAGACTTGCAGCAAAATGAGGGTCCGTCTTTGGTACATATACCACAAAGTCAGCCGTATCCTCGATCGAATAATTACCAAAATTGGTCAATCCCATCAGAGACGCTCCACGGCTCTTGCATTCAACCATATTGCTGATGGTCTTCTCATACAGAGCATCCTGTGTCAGAGAACCGATCACCAAAATACCATCCTCGATCAGGCTGATGGTACCGTGCTTCAACTCACCTGCCGCATACGCCTCCGAATGGATATAACTGATCTCCTTGAGTTTCAGGCTTCCCTCCATACAGATCGCATAATCAATACCGCGGCCTACAAAGAAAATATCACGGGCATTGGCCTGCTTGGACGCAAACCACTGGATGCGCTCCTTATCCTCAATAATCTTGTCAATCTTCTCCGGAAGGGTCTGCATCTCCGCAATATATCCCTGATACTGCTCCTCTGTAATGGTTCCACGCACTCTCGCAAACTCTACCGACAGCAGATAGCCTGCGATCAGCTGTGCACTGTATGCCTTTGTGGTTGCCACAGAAATCTCCGGACCAGCCATAGTATAAAATACATTATCCGCTTCTCTTGCAATGGAAGAACCGACCACATTCACAATGCCCATGGTCTTTACTCCCTGCTCCTTTGCCAGACGAAGACCTGCCAAAGTGTCTGCCGTCTCACCGGACTGGCTCACCACGATCACCAGATCGTCCTTATTCAGGATCGGATTGCGGTAACGGAACTCAGACGCCAGCTCCACACGGACCGGTACACGGGCCAGATCTTCCATGACATACTGTGTCACAACACCGGTATGATAAGCGGAGCCACAAGCAACAATATAGATCTGGTCAATTCCCTTAATGTCCTCCTCCGAAAGACCTACATCCGACAGATCGATCCGGCCATCCTTGATCTTGGAATTCATGGTATCCATGATCGCCTTTGGCTGCTCATGG
The DNA here is from genome assembly GCA_934338765.1 of uncultured Lachnospiraceae bacterium. Taxonomy (GTDB): domain Bacteria; phylum Bacillota; class Clostridia; order Lachnospirales; family Lachnospiraceae; genus Jutongia. The sequence goes on from CAKRHL010000130.1 coordinate 2,629, forward strand.
ATCTCTTTCATCATGAAATGCTCAAAACCGCCCTTTTCTGCGGCTTCCGCATCCCACTTAATCTCCACCAGCTCCTTCTCAATCTCATCTCCATCCAGATTGTAGAAGGCTGCCTTGCCATCTGCCAGACGGCCAATCTCCATATTGCCGATATAATAAACATTTCTGGTATACTTCAAAATAGCCGGCACATCCGAAGCCACATAACAGTTTCCGTCGGACACACCAATGATCATCGGACTATCCTTACGAGCCACATAAATCTCATCCGGATACTCTGCAAACATCATTGCCAGAGCATAAGAGCCGCGGATACGAACCATAGCATGATTGATGGCATCTACCGGCGTATGCTCATACTTCTTATAATAATAATCTACGAGCTTCACAGCAACTTCCGTATCGGTAGAAGAATAAAACTCATATCCCTTTTTCAGAAGCTTTACCTTTAACTCCTGGTAATTCTCAATAATGCCATTGTGAACCCCAACCACATTGCCATCATCGCTGACATGAGGATGTGCATTGGTCTCTGACGGCTCACCGTGAGTTGCCCATCTGGTATGACCGATACCACAGGTACCCGGTACCGCATGACCATCGTCTGTCTTTTCGATCAGACCCTTGAGACGGCCCTTCGCCTTCACGATCTTTACCTTGTCTGCTCCATCGCGTACTGCGATCCCGGCTGAATCATACCCTCTGTACTCAAGCTTTGACAAACCGTCCAAAAGGATCGGTGCTGCCTGTTTACTCCCGATATAACCTACAATACCACACATATTTTAATCTCCTTTAATCCATACTAAACTTATCATACTGTATCTTATGATAGAAATGTGAATAAGTATCTATTACCTGTTCAATATACAAATTGATCATTCCACTGATATATTGAATAATCAACCCATATATTGAGTAATTCTACCATTGTCACGATAAAATAGCAAGGGGACTTCACAATTTCCCGCAGTCATCTAAGCTCTGCAGCCAGAACCGGTACATCTCATTCTTTTGCACCTTTTCCATATATCCCTCCACTCCAAACCATTGATCGGATTCTTTCAGAGAATCTATCGCCTTTTTGACCCATTTGCGTATCTCAGTTTCTACCTCCAGTCCTTTATTTTCTCTCCGGCTTTCTTCCATCATTTTCTCCCGGATGATATAAAAAGCTCCCCATGCAAGGTAATGCGCTTTCTCTGCCTCCGGAGACCTCTGTTCTGCCTCCTGCCTGTTCAGGAGATAATAGCTAATGATCACCACTGCATAATGACAGATCACGTCCTCCCCTGTATTCAGGGCTTCTATCAGATACCGGATAACCTCCGGCCAATCCTCCTCCTGAAAAGCTGTCATTCCGTAAACTAAAAAAATCGTAGCAAGGACATCATACTGTGTACCGGAACCTTGATCGAAGCGAAACCTCTCATAAGGACCGTCCCAGTGCCTTCCGGATTCTCTACGTCTTTGCTCCTCAAAAAAGTCATGCCTGATCATATGCTCGATGACAAAATCATTAATATATTCCTTGCCTCTGTCACTGCATGTTGTCTCTATAAAATAAAACAGATTACAGAAATCTGTAAAATAAAACATAGACATATCCTTGGAATGGTGCTTCATCAGTGCAAACAGCCTGTCAAGAAGACGAAGCAGCCTCTCCTCATCCTGCACGTGCCAGTTTTTATTTCGAAAAGTATCAAGAACCGGATCCATAAAGGTGCTGTCATATCCTGACAGAGTCTTCTTCTCTGCCACACCTTTCTCAAAACGCTCCAGTTCCTGTTCCACAAGTTCCAGATCCACCGGCTCCAATTCCCAAAGCTTTTTAATTTTTACCAGCTTTTCGGTTTCCCGGTACCCTCTTTGCATACGCTCCAGATTTTCTCCGGATGATTCCTCGTTTTCTTCATCATCCTGAAGCTTCTCTGCCTGCTTAAGTCCTTCCAGCTTCTGCGCCACTTCCAAACCACAGGATGAAACAAATTCCCGCAGCATCTCCTTTCCGGAGTCATCTGCATCCTTTCGATCTGCCATCACAAGTACTCCGGAATTGATATCCATACTTTTTCTGACATTATCCGGATATGTTTCCATCCGCTTTAACAATCTCCCACACATGTCCCATGGCGCATATTTGAAAAAAGCCTGTCCCAATTTTGCATTTACCATATATGTAGTCTGGAACTGAAAGCTCACTTCAAAAAGGGGCTGAAGCATCGTCCAGTCTTCCTCATCCAGATCCGGCAACCATTCCTTTAAGAAAAGATACCTAGCAGTATTCATAAATCGTCCCTGTTTATGATAATACGTCTCATATCGGCATAACCAGGGGATCAACTTCTTTCTCTGATCTCTTGAAAATGCTGTTCCTAAAACCTCCACCGCTGCCATGGCATATTGCCATTGCAACGAGACACTCTGCTCTGTGATAAAGGTAACAAGATCGTCCACTCCATCCGGCTCATGCTTCACCAGAAAATGTGCTGCTATTTTCCTTTCCTCCTTTGTTAATGCCTCCCTCTCAGTCAGTCCCCGTATCTCATCGATCAGACAACTGCGTAATGCCTGCGTGTCTCCACAATATTTACCATATTTATCAACATATGTCCCGCTGATAAACTCTGCCTCTGCACGGGCACGCACCGCTTCAATATACTGCCATAAATCCCAATAGCGCAGCGCATCCAATATATGTAGCGCAATCAGTCGTATCAGCCTGATCTGATCCATATGTGTACTTTGCTGATCCTGACGACAACGAGTAAGCATACCTCGAATTTTTAATATTCTCTGATTCCAAAAGGCAGACATTGGTCTCTCCATGATAATGCGTCCATAACGATATACACCGCTCTCAATAATACTGTCTTTCTTTTTTTCCTCCTCCTCCTGCGTCAATTCATCCCATCGTGTCAGATTGAGATATGCTTGTACCGCTCCCATATAATCATGATCGCTGTTTCCCTTCTGACACAGTGCCACTTTATTTTCCTTTTTCTTGTCGCTATCATCCTGCCAAAAGGCGATCCATGCCTTTTCCAGCGGATCCTTCACCCTTTGATAATCCTCCTCCGTAATCCCGGATACATGATAAAGGATCCGGGATGCCCCGGCAAGCTGCCCTTTATATGTTGCAATCTTATTTCCCATGGTATCCGAAAGCTTTTCCACAAAATGCGCTGCCAACTCACTCCACAATGTTCCCTCCGGGTCGTAATACCACAAAAGACCAATGATCGTTTCCAAAAGAAGCTCCGTCGCCATATCCTCCTGCAGTCCGGTAAAATCTCCTTCCAGAATACGTTTTCGGTATTTCTCATACCATTCTTCTCCACTTGCAGGCTCCAATAATAAGAGTAATACGTCCAATAAAGGCTGGTAAGGTCCCTCCATGATCAACTTTCCATGAGTGTCCAGCCGTCTCCCCCACAGAGAATTGTCATACTCATGCCGCAGGAAATCCATCTCATCTCCATCAAGCGGAAAGACTGCAATATAGACAAATATCCAATATGTTTCATTCAGGGACATAGGTTCCTTCCAACATTTCAGTGCAGTCTGGCATAAATGTCTGACTTTCCCCATCTCGCCATTTAAATATGCATCATCCACCTGTGCCTTTATATAGGAC
>CAKRHL010000131.1 GCA_934338765.1 uncultured Lachnospiraceae bacterium
TCATCATCGATATTTTCCGCTTCACTTCCCTTTTGCTTCTGCTCCTTTAACCGTTCCAGCTTCTTCTGCTTCTGGGCAAGCTCCAGTCTGCCTGACGCCAGTGTTCCATCATCCTCCACCGGCTTTGCGGCATCCTCCACCGCTCTTGCCGCCTGCAGCTTCTCTGTCCTGGCTGTTTCCTTTGCGCTGTCATACTCTGTGGAAGCCGTCTCCACCGCCGCGGAAAGCTCCTGTTTTTTCTGCTGATACTGCTCTCTGTTCTGCTTTTTCTGTGACTTTATTGTCTCTCGTTTTTCCTGTCTGTTCTGGAGAAGAGTATCCTGTGCCTCCTCACTCTGCAGCTCTAAGCCCCGGATCTCTTTCTGCAGAGTCTGTATCTTTTCCTGCAGACTCTTTGCCTGCACCTTTGCCAGCACATCCCCCTTGCAAAGCTTCTGTCCCTTTTGTACATATACCTTTTCCACCACAAGACCGGCGAGAGTCCAGAACCCGTTTTCTGTCTGCTGTTCCACGGTTCCCTCTCCTGTCACGGTCGTCTCCAGACTCCGGGTGGTCGGATGGATCACCGCTACCTGTGCTACCGTCATAGAGGCTGCCCCTCTGGAGATTACGGTCATTGCAAACATAAACACCATAAAGATGACCAATATTTTTGCACATTTATTCTTTGTAAGCTTTGATAACATATTCTCACTCCTTTACCGCAGCCTCTGTAATGCCCTGCTCCATATACCTCTGCCCCATGCCAAAGATCAGCAGTGCCGGGATCATGGTCACAAAACAACTGCAAAGGGTAAATCCCAGATGTTCCTTCTGCAGCTGCGGCAGATATAAAGACAACGGCTGCAGCTTTTTCTCCTTCAGAAATACCATAGGCTGCTCGATCATACTAAAGCATTCCAGACATTGCAGCACCAGTGCTGACAAAATTCCAGAGGTTCCCATGGGAAGCCCGATCTTTATAAATATTTTCCATTCCCCTGCCCCATCGATCCGTGCCGCCTCCAGCATTTCCTCCGGGATACTGCAAAAGAAACGATACATCAGAAACACCGGAAAGGTGGAAAATGCTCCCGGCAGGATCACAGCCCAAAGAGTATCCAGCAGATGAAAGCGGTCCAGCACCAGATATTCTGACAGCATTGTCACCTGAAAGGGCAGAAGCATCAGCAAAATATAAAGCAGATAAACAGCCCTTTTGCCCGGAAAGGAATATCTTGCCAGCCCCCAGGCACCGGGAATCCCAACAATGATCTGTCCTGCCAGCACTCCCACTGTGATCTTCATGGTATTCCAGAACATCTGAAAATACTCCGGTGAATCCAGACAAAGCTGTACATAATGGCGCAGTGTCGGATAAAGCGGAAGCCAGTGCCATGCCGCATATCCATCACTGTCGGAAAACGCCGGAGCCAGTAATTCTGCTAATTCCTGATCTCCCATCAGGCTTCCCCCCAGCAGAAAAAGCACCGGTGCCACCGTGATCAGCCCTGCCACGGCAAGCAGCAGAAATTTCCCCAGTGTTACTACTTTTTTCATTCTCTCATTCCTTTCTCAACCCGCAAATTTTGAATCGTAAGACTTTTCCCAGCTTCTCTGTAACAGCATCGTCAATGCTCCTGCGACTACCACAAGGATTCCGGCACCTGCCGCCATCTTGTCCACCGACAGATCCATAAACCAGTTATTAAACAGATGCTGCAGCAGGTAAATATTCTCCTGTGGATAATTTCCCGCCACCAGATACGCCTCCCGGAACACCTTAAAGGAGTTTAGAAAGGACAGAATGACAATCGTAAATATCACAGGGCGTATCATAGGTAATGTGATCCGAAACAGTATTGTCCGTTCTCCTGCTCCATCAATCTGTGCCGCCTCATAAATCCCCTGAGGAATCGTCATCAGTCCCGCCATCCACAACACAATACTGTAGCCAAGGTTTTTCCATACATAGCTAAACACCAATACCCAGAATGCATACCCCGTATTCATCCAATCCACACCGGACAGACCAAACAGATGCAGGACACCATTAAAAAATCCTTTTCCTGCAAAAACCATTTCCCATAGCGCAACAATGCTTGCCGCCGGAATCGCATAGGGAACCAGATAAATCCCTTTCCATATCCCCATCCAACCTGCAGCCCGCTCTTCATCCCCTGCAAACCACCGGCTTTTCCGGAGATGACGCCACATTCCCGTCAATATCACGGCAAAAACAAAAGATATTACCAGTAACAGCGGCAGGCAGACTGCCACAAACCGGATCGTATTACGGGCTGCCAGCCGGAATGCCTGATTGTTAAGAACTGCTCTGTAATTATCCAGACCACAGAAGCGGTTTCCGGACATTTGAAAAAAGGAACGACGCATCACATCCAGAAAGGGAATGAGGTAAAAAAACATCACTCCCAAAAAGCCCGGCAGTACAAAAAGAGTTCCCTTCCACTGTCTTCTGCGGATATGCGCCGGCTTACTCCGAAACATACAGCTCCACCTTCCTTGTGATCTCATCTACCGCATCCTCCAGAGAAGTTTTTTCCCTCAGATATTTTTTCCCCTGTTCCATCACAAGCTCCCGAATCACCCGGTCCGTGATCGTTGGTGTCGTTAAACCTTCTAACATTTGTGTAAGTTGTTTTTGCTGGGAAGAAGATAATTTTGCTGCATGATAACTGATCTCGGAACCATCCTCCCCTGTCATTCCCATATAATAGGACTCCAGTCCCGTAATCTTTTTTTCATATGCCTTTTTATTCACCGGAAATGCCGCATTCATCGCCTCCTGCGCCTGTGCGGTATATGCCGTGCGGATAAATTCTTTTGCATTGTCATTCTCCTTCCCCTTCGTCATCAGACCAAGTCCAACATATGGGACAAAGGATGGATGATCACTGCCTAACAATCCATAGCTTCCCCCTGCCTTTTTCTCAATCCCGTATATATTCTGTACTTCCTGCAGAGATACCAGTGTCTGGATACTGCAGAGATTTTCTCCGGAAATTCTCCCGACATTTTCGTTTCTTCCTGTACTGTAAAGCTCTCCGTCTGATTTTACCGAATCCAGAGCCTCCTCCATTTGAGCGCGGTATTTTTGATTTTCCTTTCTGTCATTGTCCATATCATAGAGCTTTTTGGCGGTCTCCAGATATTTTTTTACTCCCGCCTTCATTTTCTCCACCGAGGTTCCCCAGGTACTGCTGTCGGCATCAAACAGAGTCTCTAACAGATCAGAGGATGCCAGAACCGGCCATACCGTTGTCTTCTTTTCCTTTTTTAGTTTCTCCGCAGCCTCCGCCATGTTCTGAATGTTTCCCACAGCCTTTACAAAATCCTTCGGTCCCTCTGCCACTGCACAGTAAAACTGCAGCGGAAGCTGATATACCTTGCCATCCTTTTGATATGCCTGCAGGATATTCTCAAACATCTCTCCCTGCGTCCCGGAAATCTCCGCACTCATATCCGTAAGGATTCCCTTCTCAATATAACGCTCCACCGGAAGGCCATCGGTCACCAGCACATCCGGCCCCTTCCCGGCCATGATGTCCGTGTTCAGTGCCTTAATGGCATCATCGGCTGTCACACTGTTATTGCCGGACAGACCAATGAGTTTTTTTACATAAACATCCGGATTTTTTTTCTGAAAATAAGAAATCGTCTGCTGTAATACATGACTGTCCTCTAAAGCGTACACGGTAATCTGCTTTGTCGGTACTGCGGAAGCGTTCTTATCATAATGATAATACAGGCATTTATCATTCCCCAGGGAATCCACGGCAAAGACCATATAATTTCTGGCATCAACCTGGATGACAGACTTAAAATACATACTTCCATCACTGAGGCTTACTATATCGCCATTCAGAATCTGCTCCACGGCACCGCCTGTCGTTTTGACAAAAAAGATTCCCTTGTGACAGACGATCACAGTCTCATTCTTCTCATTGGCAGAAAAGTTTACCGGAAACGAATTGTCCTGATTTCCTCCATCCAGATTTTCAAAAATCCTCTGCAGCTTTTTATTTTCCTCCCGTATGGTGCCGGTTTTCGAATCGGCAAATACAACAGTGGAATCGGTTCTCACGATCGCCACATCCTGTCCTGCCGCAAAAACTCCTCTGACATTTCCATCCTCATCACTGCAAAAGCTTTTTAGCTTTCCGTTGCGGGGATCCAACTCATAAATTTTATTATTCATTTCCACAAGATAAATTTTATCTCCTACAAATGCAATATTATTGGTAAAATTTTCTTCCTTCCTCCACTTTGGCAGATTCAGTGGCACTTCTTTGATCCGGCCGGCCTTCGAGATCAAACGTAGTCCAACCTTGTTGCTGTCAGTCCGAAACATCCCTGCCACAGCGATCGTGCCGTCCTTTGCAATGGTCACGCCATCATAACTGTATGCCGGAAAACTTTTTATCTTCCGGGCTTTCCATTTTTTCCCTGCGTTTTTTGTGGTCAGAATATATTGTTCTCCCGTCTCATCGCTATAGCCAAACGCTTCCACAACGCCATCGGTGCGCTCCACGGCCGACAATAAGGTAGTCACCTCTTTTGGCAGTTTTCGTTCCTGTTCCAGAAAACGCCCCTTCGCCTGAGTTTCTGATTTTTTGTCCGTGGTATGACCGCCGGAATTCTTTTTGTCACCACAGCCTCCCATGGCCAGACAAAGAGTAAATACCAGTACCACTGCCAGCACTCTCGACATTATCCCGTTTCTTTGACTCATATAAGCAAACCTGCCTTTCCCTGTGTCCGCAGGATGGAATCCCGGACACATATTTATTTTTCATTTGTTTCTCTTATCATACCAGAGGAACTTTTAAATTTTCTGGAAAAACATCTGGAAATAAAAAAATTTTTTAAAGATTTCTTAAAGACTTTTTTGATATACTGGATACATATCTTAATGTTATATTTGCGTCTGCAGTCCGGATCTTGACGGACTGTACCAGAAAGGATTGTACCATTATTATGAGAATATTACTGATTGAAGATGATAAAAATCTCTGTGAACTTCTGCGATTCCAGCTGGAAAAGGAGCATCATGAGGTGGAAGTATGCCATGACGGGCTGGACGGACTTGACCTGTTTCTACAAAACGCCCACGATCTGGTGCTTTTAGACCGGATGCTTCCCACCATGAACGGTCTTCTTGTCCTGCAAAAAGCAAGACAAAAGGGCATTGATACCCCTGTGATCCTGATCACCGCTTTGGGAGAGTTATATGACCGGGTCGAAGGACTGGATTGTGGAGCCGATGATTATCTGGTAAAGCCCTTTGCCTTTGAAGAGCTTTCTGCCCGGATCCGTTCCATCGGCCGCCGGAATAAAACCTATGATGATGCCCACCGCTTATCCTTTGGAGATATCACATATGATACACAGCTCCGGGAGCTGAATGGTCCCACCGGCAGTCTGCAGCTTTCCGGCCGAGAAGGACGTCTTCTGGAGGTATTGCTGCAAAGTCCGGATACCGTGATCCACCGTCCCATTCTTTTTTCTAAAGTCTGGGGAACCGATGCTCCGGTGGAAGAAAGCAATCTGGATACCTATGTTCATTTTGTCCGGAAACGACTGAAACAGACCGGAAGTGCACTCTCCCTGCTGACGATCCGGGGAAGCGGATACAAGCTATCCCAATAATTGGACAGTAGCTGCCGCAATGATCCTTTGCCGTCAGATTTCCGGCGGCAGACTGCATGACACTTTTTATTAACTAAGTAGAAGGGTGATTTTTATGTTTGATAAACTCCATCGCCAGCTCACCATATTCTGTACTGCCACGATCGGTGCGATCCTTGTGATCCTGAGCCTCCTGTGTCTTTTTTATGCCAGACAATCCATGATCCAGACAGACCGCAGCTCCTTTCAAAAACAGTTAAATACTATCCTGACCAGCCTGCAGAGCCAGGAGTACATTTCCCACCAATGGTTAAACCAGATGCAGAATGAATATCGTTTTTCCATTTATCTGTACGATAACGGAGAACCCCTTTACTATGAGCAGTTACATGAAGATACCTCCGGTAAACGCCAGACCTCTCTGCGGGAAAAAGCGATCCGCAGATCCCAGGTCGATATTTTTTATGATAATTCCGGCGAGAGTGCTTATCATGAAGAATTTTCCCTGCGGGAAAGCAGCCACAGCTATTATACTTCCG
>CAKRHL010000132.1 GCA_934338765.1 uncultured Lachnospiraceae bacterium
AATTCCAACCTTCTTTAATATTATTTTCCCCTTCATAATGTTTCTGCTCCTTCCCAACATTTTTTACTTGAATCATTATTCACAAAAAGGCATCCATAAAACGGATGCCTTTTCCTAATTTCATTATTTTGCTACAATATTGATAATTCTGCCCGGAACATAAATCTCTTTGATCACATTTCCTGTCAATTTATCGCCAAGTGCTGCCTTACCTGCTGCGATGGCATCTTCTTTGCTGACATCAGCCGGAAGTGTAACAACGCATTTTGTCTTTCCGTTGATCTGAACAGCAATCTCTACCGTAGACTCTACTGTCTTTGCCTCGTCATACTCCGGCCATGCTGTCTCATAAACACGGCCTTCTCCGCCAATGATCTGCCACAGCTCCTCTGTGATATGCGGTGCAACCGGGTTGAGCAGGGTGATCAAAGTCTTGTACTCGCCCTTTGTCACGGAATTCTTCTTATAGAAGTCGTTGATCAGCGCCATCATGGCAGCGATCGCCGTATTATACTTCAGGCTCTCAAAGTCCTGGCTTACTTTCTTGATGGTCTGATGCATCTTTGTCTCCATATCGGCAGAGTAACCTTCCTCGTCTGTCATAATGGTCTGCAGCTTCCATACACGTTCCAGGAAACGACGACAGCCCTTTACGCCATCCTCGGACCAGGATGCACTCAGATCAAAGGCACCGATGAACATCTCATAAGTACGCAGGGTATCTGCACCATAGGCCTGCACAATGTCATCCGGATTGACGACATTACCACGGGACTTACTCATCTTCTCCCCGTTCTCACCAAGGATCATTCCATGGGAAGTACGACGCTGATATGGCTCCTTTGTCGGCACGATTCCCTGATCATACAGGAACTTGTGCCAGAAACGGGAATAGAGCAGATGAAGTGTTGTATGCTCCATACCACCGTTATACCAGTCAACCGGCAGCCAGTATTTTAATGCTTCCTTGCTTGCCAGTGCCTCTGTATTGTGAGGATCTGTATAACGCAGGAAATACCAGGAAGAACCTGCCCACTGAGGCATGGTATCTGTCTCTCTCTTTGCCGGACCGCCACAGCATGGACATGTGGTATTTACCCAGTCTGTCATAGCTGCCAGTGGAGATTCTCCGTTGTCTGTCGGCATGTAACTGTCTACCTCAGGCAGAAGCAGTGGAAGCTCGCTCTCATCCAATGGTACATAGCCACATTTCTCGCAGTGTACGATTGGGATCGGCTCACCCCAGTATCTCTGTCTGGAGAATACCCAGTCACGGAGCTTGTAATTTACCTTACGGTTTCCAATGCCCTTCTCCTCCAGGAAATCTTTCATCTTTTCCTTTGCCTCGGTAACCTCAAGACCATCCAGGAACTCAGAATTGATCATCTTACCTGTTGCCACATCCGTAAATGCAGCTTCATTGATATCTACCGGACCTTCTTTTCCTTCAACTACCTGAATCATCGGCAGATCAAACTTCTTGGCAAACTCCCAGTCACGGGTATCATGTGCAGGTACTGCCATGATAGCACCGGTACCGTAAGACATCAGTACATAGTCCGAGATCCATACAGGAATCTCCTTGCCATTCACCGGATTGATTGCTGACATACCGCCAAGTACAACACCTGTCTTATCCTTTGCAAGCTCTGTACGCTCAAAGTCGGACTTTCTCGCTGCCATCTCACGGTATTTCTGAATCTCTTCCCAGTTGGTGATCTCGTCCTTATATTTATCGATCAGCGGATGCTCCGGAGAAATAACCATATAGGTTGCACCAAACAATGTATCCGGACGTGTTGTATATACGCGGAGCTTTTCATCCTTATCCTTAAGGGTAAAGTCTACCTCTGCACCCTCGGAACGGCCGATCCAGTTCTTCTGGGAAACCTTTACCTTCTCGATATAGTCCACATCATCGAGATCCTTAATGAGCTTGTCTGCATATTCCGTGATCTTTAACATCCACTCACTCTTTACCTTGCGGACAACAGGGGCACCGCAGCGCTCACAGACACCATTGACAACCTCCTCGTTGGCAAGACCAACCTTACATGAAGTACACCAGTTGATCGGCATTTCCTTCTTGTATGCCAGTCCGGCATTAAACAGCTTCAGGAAGATCCACTGTGTCCATTTATAATAATCCGGATCTGTTGTATTGATCTCACGATCCCAGTCAAAGGAATATCCCAGTGACTGAAGCTGTCCCTTAAAACGGGCAACATTATTCTTTGTTACAATCTTTGGGTGGATATGATTCTTGATCGCATAATTCTCTGTCGGCAGACCAAACGCATCCCATCCCATTGGGAACAATACATTATATCCCTGCATTCTTCTCTTACGGGAAACAATATCCAGAGCAGTATATGGTCTCGGATGTCCCACATGAAGACCTTGCCCGGAAGGATACGGAAACTCTACCAGAGCATAAAATTTGGGCTTGCTGTAATCATCTGAAGCCTGAAATGCCTTCTCCTCCTCCCAGATTTTCTGCCATTTCTTTTCCACCGTATGGTGATTGTACATTTCTGCCATGATAATCCTCCAATTCTGCTAAAACTCAATCCTGTTGTATCATATCAGACCAGATAAAATCCGATCCAGCCAAGCAATACTGCGATCATACATCCGGCAGCCACGTCCTTCGGGAAATGAACTCCCGTGATGACTCTTAAAGCTGCCAGTATCAGTCCACATACTGCTGTAAATATCCCCAGAGGCAGGTTCACATACAAAACTGCTGCCGCTATGATCATATTTGAAAACACATGACGGCTGGGAAAGGAATTTGCCCTGGTATCCTTCTGTAAAAGAGGGGTGAATCCGTATATTTCATAGGGACGCTTCGCTGCGATCAGCTTTCGCAGGATCGTCACTGCCACAAAGCCGGTTGCCGGTACCAGCAGAAAGCGGAAGATCCTCTGATCCCTCTGCACCAGAAGCCACAAAGCCACCGCCATATAGATGACTGCAGTCACCGCCGTGATCGCCTTTACCAGCAGGCGCACCGCCGTGATCCCCATATTCCTTTCGGTCCATTCCATGCATTTCTGATAACTATTCTTCGTCATTTGTCTCGGTAATTCCTATGCAAAGCTCCTCTAACTGCTTTTCATCTACTCTGGACGGAGCCTCTGTCATCAGGCATGACGCATCCTTCACCTTCGGGAAGGCGATCACGTCACGGATACTGTCCTGTTTTGCCATCAGCATCACAAGACGATCCAGTCCGTAAGCCAGTCCTGCATGAGGCGGTACTCCATACTTGAACGCATTCATCAGGAAACCGAACTGCTCATATGCAGATTCCTTTGTAAATCCAAGTGCCTCAAACATTCTCTCCTGAATATCATCCTGATGGATACGGATGGAACCTCCGCCGATCTCAGTACCGTTCAATACGATATCATAAGCGCGTGCACGCACCTTGCCCGGCTCTGTCTCCAGAAGCTCCAGATCCTCCTCCATTGGCATGGTAAACGGATGATGCATTGCCACATAACGCTGCTCCTCCTCAGAATACTCGAACTGAGGGAATTCTGTTACCCAGAGGAAACGATATTCGTTCTTGTCCAGAAGATCTAACTGTCTTGCCAGCTCCAGACGAAGGTTACCTAACACATCATATACGACTTTATTTTTGTCAGCCGCAAAGAGAAGAAGATCTCCCGGCTGTCCATCCATCTTTTCTACAAGCGCATGTAACTCGTCCTCTGTCATAAACTTGGCAAAGGATGACTTGTATGTGCCGTCCTCGTTGATACAAAGATAAGCAAGACCCTTTGCACCGAAATCCTTTGCAAATTTTACCAGTGCATCAATCTTCTTGCGAGGCATGCCACCCTGTCCCTTTGCATTGATACCGCGGACAGAACCACCGTTTTCCAAAGCTCCGGTAAATACACCAAAGCCGCAGCCCTTTACAACGTCGGATACATCATTAAGCTCCATGCCAAAACGAAGATCCGGCTTGTCACTTCCGAAACGATCCATTGCCTCCTGCCATGTCATTCTCTGGATCGGCAGTTCAATATCAATATCCAGGATTTCCTTGAAAAGCTTCTGAAGCAGACGCTCGTTGACATCCATCACGTCATCCTCGTCCACAAAGGATAGCTCCATATCGATCTGGGTAAATTCCGGCTGTCTGTCCGCACGAAGATCCTCATCACGGAAGCATCTTGCCAGCTGGAAATAACGGTCATAACCGGAGCACATCAACAGCTGCTTGAAAAGCTGTGGTGACTGCGGCAGTGCATAAAAGCATCCCGGATGCACACGGCTTGGCACCAGATAATCTCTTGCGCCCTCCGGTGTACTCTTGTTGAGCATCGGAGTCTCAATCTCCAGGAATCCTTCATCTGCCAGAAACTGTCTGGTCAGTGTCGCGATCTTACTTCTCATAATGAGATTTCTCTGGAGATCCGGACGACGAAGATCCAGATAACGGTATTTCAGACGAAGATCTTCTTTTGTCTTGATATCCTCCTCGATCGGAAATGGAGGGGTCTGTGCCTCGGAAAGCACACGAAGCTGTGTCGCTACGACCTCGATCGCACCGGTAGGAAGGTTTTTATTGATGCCACCCTCTCTTGCCACAACAGTACCTACAACGGCAATCACAAACTCACTGCGAAGCTTATATGCCTTATCAAATAGCTCCTGTCCCAGTTTTTCTTCCTGAAAATTGATCTGAAGAAGTCCACTGCGGTCACGAAGATCCACAAAGATCAAACCACCGGTGTTACGGGCCTTCTGAACCCATCCCATCACGGTAACCTCCTGTCCGATATTTTTCTCACTCAATTCGGCACAGCGACAGGTACGCTTTAAGCCTCTCATTGATTCTGCCATGATAATCCTCCATTGCTTAATATATTTGTAACTTTATAAACATTCTCTGATGATCTTTACAGACCATACCGTATAAGATAATACACCGAAACCCCGAAACATGCAAGCCACGGTTACAATTAGCCTTTATTTTTCTTTATTAGGAAAGTCGTATCCGGAATTTATCCTTTTTATTTCACAAATCTCCTATAAATTCTCTGCCTCTTTCACAAACAGCGGCAGATGCTCCTTTTGTAATGTGGAAATAACCGTACAGAGTGCCCGAAGCTTTTCCCCGGCCTCATTGTGCAAAACCCTCTGAAATGCCAGAAATATCTTCATATCATAATCCTCTGCCTCATCGATCATGATCTCCATGGCCGCCGACCGGTCAAAGGCCCGCCGGTAACTGCGGTCTGTAGTCAGGGCACAATATACATCACAGATCCGCAGGATCCTTGCCATCCATGGAATCTGCCGGCCCCGCAAATTTTCCGGATACCCTGTGCCATCCACATTTTCATGATGATAAAACACCGCTTCCGTGATCCGCTCCGGATACCCTTCGCGTTTCAGCATCTCGCAGCTGTGGGTCGGATGCATCCGCACGATCTTCATACGCTCGATGGTCAAAGTCTCTCTCTTTCCTGCTGCCTCCATATACTTTGACACCCAAAGCTTTCCTATATCATGTAAAAGTCCTGCCACGGCAATATCCCTGCAAAACTCTTCATCCTCTCCAAGCTCCCTTGCCACCTCCTGTGCAAGATTGCTTACCTTCACCCCATGGCTCATCTCGACGTAAAGATACTCTCTCATCCGGCTGCTGAGGGAATTGCTTCCCATCACAAGCTGCTCCAGATAATCCTCTTCCATGTTCTTAATCCCCCATACCATGTTCTTGTTTTCGCTGCAGCATCTCATCAATACGGGAAATATAATCCGTGACACTCTTCACATTTTCCACCCGGCTGACAATATGACGCTGTCTGTCATAGCATTTCGTGCTGGCTCCAGCTCCCAGAGCCGCGATACTCTGCATTTCCTCCATGATCAGAATATTGTAAATACATTCTTTTCCCTCTCTGGCAAAGCCAATATTCTCCTGGCCGGAGCTGCCCGCATACCCTGCCGTATTTTTCTGGCGGTACATATAATAAGGCTGATATCCATTCTCTGCTGCAAACGCTGATCCCAGTTCCATCATCTGCTCCATCCGGCGTGCCCGTTCCTCCTCCGGTACAGCGCCCTCATCCAGCAGACGGCGCAGTCTGG
>CAKRHL010000133.1 GCA_934338765.1 uncultured Lachnospiraceae bacterium
GTCTTTGCACTGCTTCCGGGAGCTGTGTATGGTATGGCTGCCCTGCTTGGATGTCAGAAGGAGCAGTAAAACATTAAAAGGTATGGAAACAGAGCAGAAATCAGGACAACACACTGGATGGGGCAGAAATCGTAGAGGACACCTCATCGGTACTCAATAAGGTGGGAAGTGATCCGGCTGCGATCGGCTATGGTTCAGCCGGAGTCTTGGTAAGTGATTCTCAGGTAAAGGTTCTGTCCGTCGAGGGAACGGCTGCCGGAAAAAAGGATGCCCGGTATCCTCTGAGTCGTTCCTTTTATCTGGTATGGAACGGAAAATTGAACTCTGTGGAGGAGGAATTTCTGCGCTATATCCGGAGTGCCGGACAGGAGATCGTAGGGCAGTCCTATGTCACTGGCAGTAAACAGAACAGCTTTTTGTCCCTAAAGCCGAAGGGAAAGATCACGATTACGGGTTCTACATCTGTAGGTCCCCTGTTGGAATGTCTTGCTGAGGAATATATGAAACAGAATCCCAAGGCATCGATAAAGGTCACCCAAACTGATTCCGGAAACGGCATTAACCAGACAATTCAGGGAAAATGTGATATGGGAATGAGCTCCAGGGAACTCCGTGATCCCGAAAAAGAGCTTTTAAAATATGAGGCCATAGCCAGAGACGAGATCGCAGTCATCGTAAACGCCACCAATCCCACCAGGGAGGCTCAGTCGTCCAGACACGTATTCATCGAAACATTGCAAAGCAAAGACTTTTCAGAAATCCTACTGATCTGCGTCAATTTTTCGATCACAGTCTCACGGAAATATTTGTTTTCGAGGAAAAATCACTACACTACTTTAAAGACATAAGAAATATTATGGGTGTCCTCCTAAGTAAAGATGTGGTGAAAAGGAAGTAAAATTTTTTACTTACATTTTACATAACCCCCATATCAGCTTTACAAGTGCTTGTTATGATGATTAAGAAGTAAAAAAGAAGAGTTGATAAAAGCACGTAAAGAAGATGGAGGAACGTATATGAACAGTTCGGTTCAGATCGCATTTGGACTATTGGGAGGATTGGCATTATTCCTGTTTGGAATGAACATGATGAGTGAGTGCCTGCAGAAGGCGGCAGGGGAGAAAATGAAATCGATTCTGGCACTTCTGACAAAAAATCCGATACTTGGAGTTTTGGCAGGTGCATTGACCACAGCAGTTTTACAGAGCAGTAGTGCGACAACCGTTATGACGATCGGATTCGTCAGCGCAGGCCTGATGAACTTGCCACAGGCAATTTCTATTATATTAGGTGCTAACATCGGTACAACCATGACAGCACAGATCATTGCATTTAAGATCAGTGATTATATTTATGTGCTGATCTTTGCCGGATTTATTGTTTCTTTCTTATGTAAATCTGAGAAGGTAAAGAATATCGGTCAGACCGTTTTTGCATTTGGTGTTCTTTTCCTGGGAATTGAGACCATGGGAGATGTTATGAAGCCGCTGGCCGGAAGCCCTATCTTTACGGCAATGATCGCAAAGGTGGCTGATATCCCGATCCTGGGCGTCTGTGTGGGAACATTAATGACACTTGTTGTACAGAGCAGTTCTGCGACCATTGCGGTTTTACAGAATTTTGCAGAGCAGGCAGGACCAAACGGAGCAAGTATTCTTGGCTTGGCGGGAGCCATCCCGATCCTGTTAGGTGACAATATTGGTACAACGATCACGGCATTACTGGCAAGTCTCGGACAGAGCAGGGATGCCAAGCGTACAGCTCTGGCACATTGTATGTTTAATATCAGCGGAAGCATGATCTTTATCTGGTTTATCCATCCGTATGCAAAGCTGATAGAGTATATTTCCCCGAAGGGACCGGAGGTGGAGGTGATCTCCAGACAGATTGCCAATGCCCACACGGGATTTAATCTGATCATGACTATTTTATGGCTGCCACTGATCTGGCTTCTGGTCAAGATCGTAATGTTTATTATACCGGGAGATCAGAAAGAGAAAGAGGCATCACAGCCAATGTATCTTGATAATAATCTGATCAACCAGCCGACAGCAGCACTTCGTCTTGTTTCCCAGGAAGTGATCCGGCTGAGTGGCATTGTGAAAGAAATTATCACGGGGATAGCGGAGGTATCTTCTCTTAAAGACAGAGAATATAAGGAGAAGCTGCAGCAGAAGATTCAGACGGTTCAGAGTCTGGATGACAGAATCACGGAGTATCTGACCAATCTGTTTTCTGCGGGAGTGTTGACGGAGGAGCAGGCAACCCAGACGGCAGGGATTATGTATGTACTCAGTGATGTAAACCGGATCTCGCTGCTTTGCGGTGATATTTTATCGGTCTTTTCGGAGGAGGCACAGAAAACGAAAAAGTCCGTACTTTCCAAGGATGCGGCAAGGGATCTGGAAAAGAGCCTGAAGCTGATCGGAGATATGTATGACGCTTCTTTGAAGGTTATGGAGACCGGAGATAAGGATAAGGCGGCAAAGATCATTAAGAAGAGAGACAAGGTGCTGGAGCTGGATCTGAAGCTTCGCAAAGATCATATGAAGCGTGTCAGCACCGGTAAATGTAAGGCTGCATTGACGTCTTCATTCAATAAGATTCTTCACAGCATTGACCGTATGGGAAACAGCTGTGTGAATATTGCAGATGCCGTCATGGAATCGGTGGACTTCGGGTATTTTAATTGATGTGGTTGTATGGTACAATTACTCCAAAATCAGGAAGGCGGGATAATTATGGCTTTGATTTATATTGTAGAGGATGACAAAAATATCAGTGAGATTGAGAGCTTTTCATTAAAAAATGCGGGTCACGAGACCAAAGAATTTGCTGATGGAAAGTCCTTTTCCAGAGAGCTTATGGAAAAAAAGCCGGATCTGATCCTGTTAGATATTATGCTGCCGGATGAGGATGGGCTGACAATCCTCAAAAATCTGCGGGAGAGACGGGAGACGAGGAAGATTCCTGTTATTATGGTGACAGCGAAAACAACAGAGATCGATAAGGTCAAGGGACTGGACAATGGCGCTGATGATTATATGACAAAGCCCTTTGGCGTGA
This sequence comes from uncultured Lachnospiraceae bacterium, assembly GCA_934338765.1. Classification (GTDB taxonomy): domain Bacteria; phylum Bacillota; class Clostridia; order Lachnospirales; family Lachnospiraceae; genus Jutongia. Next base: position 3,067 of record CAKRHL010000133.1, read on the forward strand.
TGGAGCTTGTTTCCCGCGTGAAGGCACTGCTTCGCCGCGTAGGAGATCAGGATTCGGAGAAGATCATGCAGATCGGTGATCTGGTGATCGATGATGAAAAGAGAAAGGTGTTTGTGGAAGATAAGCCGGTAGAGCTGACCTATAAGGAGTATGAGCTGCTTCATTATCTTGCCCGGAATCAGGAAATCGTACTTCCGAGAGACAGTATTATGGAGCATATCTGGCATGCAAATTGTGAGATTGAGTCCCGCACGCTGGATGTGCATATCAAGACACTGCGCCATAAGCTGGGAGATGCCGGAAAGTATATTAAGACAGTCCGTAATGTGGGATATTGCATGAATCTGGTATAGCATATGGAGGAAGTGTTTTGATGAAACGACGGATCAATTTTTTATGTATCATATTAACTTTTATCACCATTTTAGAGACAGTGGCACTTTCGGCTACTGTCTTTTATGGGGTTTTGACCAAAGAAGTTATTGAGAATCTGAAGAATTCTGCTGATGTGATGATCGAGTCCGATGCCTGGAATATCGTTACGGATCCGGATCATGCAGATATGAGGAAAACGCCCAAAGGGATCCGGATCACGCTGGTGGGATCGGATGGCAAAGCAATCTGTGACAATTATGCAGACGTAAAAGACATGGGGAATCACAAAAACCGTCCGGAGATCAAAGAAGCCTTGAAGAATGGAAAGGGGCAGGCTGTACGTAATTCCCAGACAATAGGAAAAAGTGCATTTTATTATGCTGTCCGTCTGGATAACGGAAATGTGCTGCGTATTTCCAAGGAAGTAAGCAGTATGACAGGGATTCTGATCAGTACGGTACCAAGACTTGTGGTACTCAGCGTCCTTTTGTTTATCGCATGTGTTTTGCTCTCACATGCACTGACCAAGAGTATCGTCAAACCGATCGAGGAGCTGGCGCAGAATCTGGAAGGACCTGCCATGTATCATGTATATGAGGAGCTGGAGCCATATGTTACGACGATACGGAGCCAGCATGAGGATATCATCCGGAATGCCAATATGCGTCAGGAATTCACTGCCAATGTATCCCATGAGCTGAAAACACCGCTGACCTCCATTTCCGGTTATTCGGAACTCATCGAGAATGGCATTGCCACAGGGGATGACGTGCAGCGTTTTGCCAAAGAGATCCATAAAAGCTCCAACCGTCTGCTGACATTGATCAATGATATTATTCGGTTATCTGAACTGGATGTCACCACGGAGGATATCATGGAGGAATTAGATATCAGTGAGATGGCAGCCAACAGCGTAGAAATGCTGCAGATGGCAGCCGAAAAGCATCAGGTTCGCATTTCCTTTTCCGGTGAGAAGCAGATCGTCATGGCAAACCGGCAGATGATGGACGAGCTGATCTATAATCTCTGTGACAATGCGATCCGTTATAATAATCCGGGAGGCAGAGTGGACGTATCCGTATATCGTGAGGTGGACAGGATCGTGCTGGAGGTCAAGGATAATGGTATCGGTATCCCGGAGAAGGATCAGGAAAGGATCTTTGAGCGGTTTTACCGGGTGGACAAGAGCCGTTCCAAGTCCACGGGAGGTACCGGACTTGGTCTTGCTATCGTGAAGCATATCATTGCGTTGCATGATAATGTGCGGCTGGAGCTTCGCAGTAAGCTGGGCGAGGGAACCACGGTCTATGTATATTTCCGTGAGACAAATGTAGAATAACAGGCTGCCTGAAATTCAGAAATGATAAAAGGGGTTCTATAAGAAATAATCGCGGGATTGGAGAAGAAAACGGCGGAAATTTGTACTTCCGCCGTTTTTTCGTCGAAATATGCAGTTGTATTTGGCTTGCGGATGCTCTTTGCAATGCCCTAAAATAGTGGGAAAGGAGACTAGGAACAGCACAAGGAAAAGGGGAAAGGATATGGAAGCAATTAAGGTTTTAGTTGTCGATGACAATAAGCGGATCGTGACGATCCTGAAGGAGGCACTGGAGCGGGAAAGTGATATGAAGGTAGTGGGAACGGCATCGGATGGAGAGGAGGCACTTCGTAAAATATCAACGCTGCGGCCGGATGTGGTGCTGCTGGATCTGATCATGCCGAAGGTGGATGGTCTGGGAGTCATGGAACGGATGAAAAAGGGAGCTCCCACATTGTCCCCGGAGTTTGTGGTGGTTTCGGCGGTGAGCCAGGAGAGAGTCACGGAAAATGCATTCCGTCTGGGAGCGGCCTATTATATCCTGAAGCCCTTTGATACGCGGGTAGTGGTATCGAGAGTGCGTGCGGTAGGGCAAAATGAAAAAAACGCTGCGGCTGGGGAGAAACGGGTGATCAATACCGTTTTTGAAAATAAGCACCGGCATATGGCAGACACCCTAGAGTCAGATGTGACGGATGTGATCCATGAGATCGGTGTACCGGCACATATTAAGGGTTATCAGTATCTGCGGGATGCGATCGTCATGTCTGTCAATGACAGTGAAATGCTGGGGGCAATTACCAAGGTTCTTTATCCCACCATTGCCCGTAATTACAAAACGACATCCAGCCGGGTTGAGAGGGCGATCCGTCATGCCATCGAGGTGGCATGGAGCCGTGGCAGGATGGAGACCATTGAAGAATTATTTGGTTATACGGTCAATTCCGGCAAAGGTAAACCTACTAATTCCGAATTTATTGCTCTGATCGCAGATAAGATCCGGTTAGAATATAAGCTTCGCGCCTGAGGCTGACGTATCATGGTGGGAAGCAAAATACGTAACTTTTCATAAAAAACACTTTTCACAAGCTGCGAAATAAGGTATAATCAATACAATATGGTGCACGGACGGAGAGAAAGATCCGTGGCATACATTGGAGTTTACAAACTGAATGGAGGGTGTATATGAAAAACATATTATTCGTGGCTTCCGAGTGTGTTCCTTTTGTGAAAACCGGAGGACTGGCAGATGTTGTGGGGTCTCTGCCGAAGTACTTTAACAAGAAAGAGTATGATGTGCGTGTTATGATTCCGAAGTACGCATGTATTCCACAGGAGTGGAAGGA
>CAKRHL010000134.1 GCA_934338765.1 uncultured Lachnospiraceae bacterium
AGGACTGATTAAAGGGCAAGTCAAAATCTTAGTATCTCTCTGCAGATCCGGAAATATCTCTGTCGAGATTGCCGCAGATCAATTAAAGATTTCAACAGACGAATTTCGGAAATATTTAGATAGCGATATGACTGATTATTAATGAAAACTTCCCACACCAAATAGTAATGCTGAAAGTTTGAGTCAGTTATTATTTTTTCAGATATCGCCTAATTTAAGAAGCTCAAAAGACCACCACGAACCGGTTATAATCCGTACCAATTCGCAGTGGTCTTTCTTTACACATTTTTACTTGAAACTGAACTTTCTACGCCACATGCTCAAACACTATCTTCAAATTACTGAAGGAGTGACAGAACACCCTGGTTAGCCTGATTAGCCTGTGCGAGCATAGACTGACCAGCCTGCTGAAGGATGCTGTTCTTTGAGTAGTTAACCATCTCCTCAGCCATATCTGTATCACGGATACGAGACTCAGCGGAAGTGGTATTCTCAACGACGTTGTCCAGGTTTGCAATGGTGTGCTCCAGACGATTCTGAACAGCACCAAGAGCGGAACGCTGAGAAGATACCTTGGAGATTGCATCTGCAATTGCATCGATAGCGTATGTTGCTGCAGATCCATCCTCACCAGCTACGCTGATGCCCTTAATGCCAAGGCCTGTTGCTGACATGGTATCAATATTTACATTGATCTTATTGGTCATATCTGCGTCAGCACCTACATGAAGACTGAAGGAGAGACCATTCTTCACTTCTACAGAACCCTGCTGAATTTCAAAAACACCATTTCCCTTATTCAGAACTTTTGCAGACTTTCCATCATCAGTTCCAATAGAACTTGCCTTTGTTAATTCATCAGCCATCATTTTATAAGCTGCATCTGCAGTAATTGTATTTTCTTTGACAGGATCAACCCCCGCAGCAGTTACCTTCTGCGCAGTTCCTGCTTTATCGGTATATGTTACCTGATCACCTTCTTTGACTTTTGCTAAAATGCTCTCTCTGGTAAGTTCATTTGCTTCTTCGTCTTCATCATCTGAGTTTTCTACAATTGTATATGTCTTTGTGTTTCCACCCTTAATATCGCTAATTACAACTGTCTTACCTGCGGCAGATCCCATAATGCCATCTTTAATATTTTCAAATGAATCTGCCGGAAAAGTAGCTGACACCGCAGCAATTTCTTTTCCACTTATTTTTACAGAGGATGTCCCTTGGGCAATCGTAAGTGCTGTATTACCATCACTGGTAGCTCCCGCTACTGTTGAGGCTTTCGTATCTGTCAAGCCAAAAGAACTTACTTCTCCTTTTTCAAGAGCTGCCACAATTGTATATGATTTTCCTGCGGCTGCTATAGTAATCTTACTTCCTGCAGCCGTAAGTGCTGCCTGAGCATCAGCATTAGCAACAGTTCCATTGATTTTCCAATCATTTCCATCAAAAGTATATGTCTTACCATCCTGTGTTGTAACAGAATCATTGTTCGCATAAGTATTTGTTGTGGCTGATGCTATACTCACATTATCCGTCAGTGTTTTTGTTGTTGTTCCAACAGTTACACTATCACCAGCACTTAAAACCTTATTCTGAACATTTGTAAGAATATCATAATTATCTTTTGACTTAGCTTCTCCTATGGTATATTCTTTACCAGCAATTGTTACCTTACTACCATTTTCTAATTCCTTATCAACTTTAAATGTAGATGTGCCATTACCATTATCAACAAGCTTTCCTGCCAGACCAGCATCATGAGCAGCAATCTTTTTTGTAGATGTAGATCCATCTACATTTCCCTTTAACAGGTATGTCTCATTAAACTTCGTCGTCTCGGATACGCGATCGATCTCTGTAGTCAGCTGTGAAATCTCGTCCTGGATCGCCTGACGGTCAGACTCGCTGTTTGTACCATTGGAAGCCTGTGTAGCGAGTTCATTCATTCTCTGAAGCATGCTGTGAACCTCTGTCAGAGCACCCTCGGCTGTCTGTACTGCAGAAACACCGTCCTCTGCGTTGGTAGAAGCCTGATCCAGACCGCGGATCTGCTTTCTCATTTTCTCAGAAATGGTAAGACCTGCTGCGTCATCTGCTGCACGGTTGATCCTGTAACCGGAAGAAAGCTTCTCTGTTGACTTAGAAAGGGAACCTGTTGTCAATCCCAGCATTCTGTTTGCGTTCATCGCTGTAATGTTGTGTTGTACTATCATAATATTATCCTCCTTGTTCCACGTTTTGTGGTTTATGATTGATTGCCCTCTGGAAATCCTTTTCCCGAGGAAGTGATCTATAACAAGCAGAAGTCCCGGGTATGTTCCTGCCTATTACCATGTTGTTTTGTGGCACTATCGCGGAGTGTCTCCCTTGTGGCGTTCTTCCCACAGGATCCGCTGAATCTGTTTCTGTGCCTTCTCGGAGATCTTTTCCTCCGGATAATAATTCTCCTTCCGCCGCCGGGGATCCTCCTCGATGCTGCTCCGGACGATGGGAATCTCCTTCGGTGCATCGATCATCAAACGTCCCTGCCCGCCGCTTCCGCCGACATAGACAACGCGGATGTTGTCTCCAATGTTGATATATTGTCCCTGTTTTAATGATAATTTCAGCATACATTCTCCAATCTGAGTGTCTGCCTCCACCGGGCGGTACACCTCCATGTGTTTAACAATTCCTTTGTGCTACGTTTTGTACCTTTTATATCGTCGCCATGTTAACCAAACTTAACATATATTTTCAATTATCGCTACAATATGTAGCAATTTGTTTATTTTGTATATTTCATCTTCAAAAAACTGTGCATATTTCACAATAAAAAATGTTGCATTTTCTCTTAAAAATTACATTTACGCTTTTTGTCACGTTGCTTTTGTTTATTTTCACTAATCAATTAACGATTTATTGTGCGTTTGCTACAATCGATAACATCCGCGTTAATAGGGAAAAATACACTAAATAAAAAGAAGGCGGTATAAATTATGAAGAAAAGTTTACTTCCACAAAAATTAAAAGAATTAAGAAAAGTACACAATTACACGCAGGATTATGTCGCGGAGGCTTTGGGGATCGTAAGGCAGACATACAGCCACTACGAAACCGGCAAACGAATGCCGGATGCCGAATCCCTATACAAACTGGCAGGGTTATACAATATATCCGTCGACGATCTGATGCACCTGACGCTCCAGATTGACCGGGATATTTCGTATGACGCTCCAAAACCAACATCTTCTACTTCCGAACTTTCCGAATATCTTGACTTTTATAACAATCCGGCTAACCGTAAAAAATATATGTTTCTTTCCACTTTGGAAAAAGAATTCCTTTTTCATTTCAACAAAATGACCGAAGAAGACAAAAAGGAAATGATCGCGTTTGCAAAGATCAAAGCACGCAAACAGACTGCAAAAGAGGAAAAGGCCAAAGAAGAGAAAGAAAAAAAGGAGAAAAAAGAAAAAACAGAGATCAGAATAAAATAGACTCAGCCCCCGCACATGATCATCTGCCCAAAAGGGAATACATCATGGTATACGGGGGCTGAGCCCTTATATTTTATTCTATTTTATTTTGCCAGTTTCCTGCGGCAAAGGAAAAACGCCGGCAGTAAAAATGCATCTGCAAAGATCCATGCCAATGTGTTGGCCATACAGATTCCAAAGTATCCGCTGACAGAGACCAATACCGTTCCCGCCAATGTTCTGGCTGCCATCTCAAATACGCCCGCAAGAATAGCAATTCCGGAGAAGCCCATTCCCTGAATCGTGAAACGCACCGTATTTACCAGAGTAAGCAGACAATAGCCTGCTGCCGTCACTGTCATATACTGATACGCATATCCCATGGCTTCCACCTCTCCTGCATCCAGAAATAAAACCGACATCCTGCGCCCAAAAAGTACGACGATCACCAGAAGCACTGCAGAGACACAAAATCCCATGATCGATGCAGCTTTTAAGCCTTTTCCTACCCGGTCCAATTTGCCGGCTCCCACATTTTGCCCCACATAAGGAGCCATGGTCTGTCCCAGCGCTTCAATAGGGCAGGATAGAAAATTACCCAGACGTCCCGCTGCCGTAACGCCTGCCATAACCGTAGCTCCAAATCCATTGACCGCAGCCTGGATCACAAGAGTACCGATGGCTGTAATGGAATATTGCAGACCCATAGGAATCCCAATGGTGCAAAGACGCACCATATATTTAGGCTGCACCTTCCACTCATTACGGCTGCCGTGAAGAATCGGAAATGTCTTCCCCACATACCATAAACAGCATACTCCCGAAATCCCCTGAGACAATACTGTTGCCAGTGCTGCCCCTACGACACCCCACCGGAATGCAAGGATAAAGATCAGGTCAAGTCCTATATTCAGGACAGACGATATTGCCAAAAAGACGACAGGGGTTCTGCTGTCTCCCAGAGAACGGATCAATGCCGCCAAAAAATTATATAAAAAGGTACAGGGAATCCCCAGAAATATGATCAACATATACCAGTACGCATAATGAAACACATCCTCCGGCGTCCGCAGAAACAGCAGGATATCCCTGCAAAACAAAGACGATGCCAATGTCATAACCGCCGCAAACCCTATGCAAAGCCATGTGGCATTTGCCACAAACCGGCGCAGTGCCGTTTCATCCTTTGCCCCAAATTTCTGGGCAACCGGAATCGCAAAACCATTGCATACGCCAATGCAGAAGCCGATGACCATAAAGTTTAACGATCCGGTAGAACCTACGCCCGCCAAGGGCTTCAGCCCGAGAAACTTGCCGACGATCATCGTATCTACCATGCTGTAAAACTGTTGAAATAACATTCCCAAAAACATCGGAATCGCAAAGCCGATGATCAGCTTTGCCGGAGAACCTTCTGTAAGGTTTTTCATTTTACTTTTTCTGGCTGACATTTCCTTTCCCTCCATTGCAATTTTCCAAAAAGCGAAACTATTATACAAAACGGTTATCGGAAATACAATGAATAAATCGTGAAATATATGTTTCTTTTTCTTTAACAAAAATGCCCCGGGATATACCCGGAGACATCTCTGTATATACAAGCTCTTCACTTATAATAAAACCCTATTTCTTTACGATCACCTTACACTTTGCAGATGCACCGCTCTTCATGATGACCCTGATCGTGGTCTTTCCTTTTTTGCGCGCCTTTACAACGCCCTTGGCATTTACGCGTACGATCTTTTTACCAATGACCTTATAGCATTTTACTTTATCTCCTGCCGCCTTTGCCTTGATCACAATACGTTTCTTTTTGCCGCGCTTGATCTTTAAGGTCCTTTTTGCCAGACGAAGCTTTCCATTCTGTCCATCATTATCTGCTGCCTCGCTTCCGACGGCAGATGGAGACTGGGTCATACCGCCGGACGAAGCACCATTGGAGGTTGTTCCTCCCGGTGTCGGGCTGCCTGATGCCCCAGGCTTAGGTCTCTCTGAGCTTCCCGGTGCCGGACTGCCTGATACTCCCGGTTTAGGATTCTCTGAACTCCCCGGTACCGGACTCACTGACTCTCCCGGCTGCGGACTCTCTGAGCTTCCCGGTGCCGGACTCACTGACTCTCCCGGCTGTGGACTCTCTGAACTTCCCGGTGCCGGATTCACTGACTCTCCCGGCTGTGGACTTTCTGAACTTCCCGGTGCCGGACTCACTGACTCTCCCGGCTGCGGACTTTCTGAACTTCCCGGTGCCGGACTCACTGACTCTCCCGGCTGTGGTGCATCCGAGCTGCCCGGTGTCGGATCTGCTGACTCCCCCGGTGCCGCAGAAGTTCCCGGTTTGCTGCTTGTTCCTGCAGTGGATGTCGGCGTCGCACTGGCACTTGTCCCCGGTTTGCTGCTTGCTCCCGCACTGGAAGATGGTGCTGCACTGGCACTTGCCCCCGGTTTGCTGCTTGCTCCCGCACTGGAGGATGGCGCCGCACTGGCACTTGTCCCCGGTTTGCTGCTTGCTCCCGCACTGGAAGATGGTGCTGCACTGGCACTTGCCCCCGGTT
>CAKRHL010000135.1 GCA_934338765.1 uncultured Lachnospiraceae bacterium
GGGATGTGGCGTTCCGCAAAATCCGTGAATTACTGCCCTTTGGCGTGAATATAACGGTTGTTTCATTAGAGATATGTGAATCAATCCTTGATCTTGCTGACAGGCATCCCGGACAAATGCAGCTGCTGTGCCGTGAATATGAAATGGCAGATATACAGCCTGCGTTTTTTGTGATCGCGGCCACGGATGATGAGCAGTGCAACCGGGAGATTTCAGAATACTGCAGGCGGGAGAGGATCCTTGTCAATGTGGTAGATGATAAGGAAAAATGCAGTTTTTACTTTCCGTCTCTGGTAAAACAGGGAGATATTGTAGCCGGGTTTTCCAGTGGAGGTAATAGTCCGGCGCTGATCAAGGAGCTGCGCCGGGAGCTGGAGGGACAGATCCCGGAGTATTTTGGAGAGCTGAATGAAAGGCTGGGGCAGATACGGCCGCTGGTTAAGAATGCTTTTGCTACGGAACAGCAGAGAAAGCGGTATTACGAAGGAGTGATACATAAAAGCAGGGAGAAGTCAGGAGCACTCTCCATACAGGAGATGAAAGAATTAATTCACAAAGGTTTTACACAATCTTGACGTAAATACGATAGTAGATTTTACGTTCTCATTTTAATATATAGTCATCGTCGAAAGACGGTGGCTTTATATTTTGTGCACTGCCGGATATAAAGCAGGATGAAGCGGGCTTTTGGGGCAGATATGATCCCGGGGCGAAGCTTTGAGAGAAAAGAGATCAATAAATATATATGAAAAGATGCAGTGCAGAAATGAGGACAGATATTATGAGAAAGAGTAAATTATTGGCAGCGGCAATGAGTGTAATTTGTGCAGCGGCATTGATGACAGGCTGTGGCAGCAATGGAAATGCAAGTTCAGATGCAGGTTCATCTTCCGGCGGAAGTGCAAGCCAGCCGATCAGTGTCGTATCCCGCGAGGACGGTTCCGGTACAAGAGGAGCTTTCGTAGAGCTCACCGGTGTGGAGGAGAAGGATGCAGATGGCAATAAGGTGGATAATACAACTTCCAATGCGATCATTTCCAATAGTACAGAGATCATGATGACAACCGTTTCCGGAGATGAGTATGCGATCGGATATTCTTCTACCGGTTCCCTGAATGATACAGTAAAGGCATTAAATGTAGACGGTGTAGAGCCTACGGCGGCCAATATCAAGGATGGAAAGTACAGTCTTTCCCGTCCGTTTAATATTGCAACCAAGGGTAAGCCGGGAAAGCTGGCACAAGACTTTATTGATTACATTATGAGTGAGGAGGGCCAGAAGGTTGTTGAAGACAACGGATATATCGCTTCTGTAGACGACGCAAAGGCATTCAAGACAGCTGGAGAGACCGGAAAGCTGGTAGTAGCAGGTTCTTCTTCTGTAACTCCGGTTATGGAGAAGCTGGCAGAGGCATACAAAAAGGTCAACACCAAGGCAGAGATTGAGATTCAGGAAAGTGACTCTACAACAGGTATGACGGCAGCAGCAGACGGAACATGTGATATCGGAATGGCATCCAGAGAGTTGGAAGACAGTGAGAAGGATAAAGGACTGACATCTCAGGCAATTGCATTGGATGGAATCGCTGTGATCGTCAATACACAGAATGATCGTACAGATATCTCAACCGACATGGTTAAGAAGATATTTACCGGCGATGTAACAGATTGGAATGATGTAACAGAGTAAAGCCGGAATCAGCGGTAAAGGACAGAGAAGTATACATAATAACTGGTATAGCTGGAACGGCAAAGAAGCAGAAACCGTGAGCTGTGCCAGTTTGTATATGGTCAATATTACCGGATATATATCAGAAATCAGGCTCAGTGAAAGGATATGGCAAAATGAAAAATGTAAAGGTGAGTAATATCAAAGAGAAGGTAATGGAGATCGTATTCCTGATCAGTGCGTGCATTTCCATTCTGTCGGTTGCTCTGATCTGTGTATTCCTATTTACCAATGGTGTGCCGGGAATTGCAAAGATCGGTTTGAAGGAATTTCTCTTAGGAACCGAATGGAAGCCGGGCAGTCAGTTATTTGGAATCCTGTCTACGATCATCGGAAGTATTTATGTGACAGCGGGGGCAATCGTGGTGGGAGTACCCATTGGACTTCTGATGGCAGTATTTATGGCAAGGTTTTGTCCCAAGAAGCTGTATAAGATACTGAAACCCGGTGTGGAGCTTCTGGCGGGGATTCCGTCTGTAGTATATGGCTTCTTTGGATTGATGGTGCTGGTTCCCTTTGTCCGTAATACCTTTCGCCCGATCCTGATGCAGTATGGGATGACAACTACCGGTCAGAGCATCCTGACGGCATCAGTGCTGCTTGGTATGATGATCCTGCCGACCATTATCAATGTTTCGGAATCTGCGATCCGTGCAGTGCCGGACTCCTATTATCAGGGAGCGCTGGCGTTGGGGGCAACCCATGAGCGAAGTGTATTTATGACAGTGGTACCGGCAGCAAAGTCCGGCATTATGGCAGCGGTGATCCTTGGTGTTGGCCGGGCCATTGGAGAGACTATGGCGGTGATCATGGTAGCAGGTAATCAGCCGAGAATACCGGGATCGCTTTTTGACGGTGTTCGTACCATGACGGCCAATATCGTAATTGACATGGGATATGCAACCGATCTTCACAGGGAGGCGCTAATCGCAACAGGCGTTGTACTCTTTGTTTTTATCCTGATCATTAATCTTTTGTTTTCCCTTCTCAAGAAGAGAGAAGCTAACGCATAATATTTGCTTTATATATACACCCACAACATAATAATCTTGATACTTTCATGACAAGGATATGCGGGACAGTTACCAATTGTTTCGCATATCTTTTTCTACTATTTGGAAACGGTGTTTTTTGCGTTATTTGTTAAAAAATGATACAATAACAAATAACTTTGCTTAGAGGGAGAAGCTTATGCATCATTTTACAGGATATGAACTACTATGGCTGTTTTTTATCTATTCCTTTGCAGGCTGGATATTGGAGACTGTGATCGCAACATTAAAGCAGCGCAAATTTGCCAATCGTGGTCTTGTAAACGGACCGTTCTGTGTGATCTACGGTTTTACTGTGGTGTGCATGTCTGTTGGACTGCAGGAACTAGACGGATTCTGGCTTTTTGTTTTTGCGGTAGTTTATGCAACTATTGCAGAATGGATCAGTGGTCATTTGATCGAGAAGGCGTTTGGAGAACGCTGGTGGGATTACTCTGGCAGGCGGTGGAATCTGGATGGTTATATCTGCCTGACGGCATCTCTGATCTGGGGTGTCATGGGATATGTGGCAGTCCATTGGGGCAATTATCTGCTGTTGACATTGATCTCGCTGCTTCCGGGACTGTTGATGAAGATTGTGCTGCTGGCACTTGCGGGCGTCCTGTTTGTGGATGTACTCGGTTCTTTTCTGCTGCTCACAGGAAAGAGTCGTCACCCGGAGCGATGGGAGGCTGCGGAACAGAGCCTTGACAAAGTAGGGGCGGGACTGAGTGCAGCTATAGCGCGATTTGTGGACAGGCGTATCCACAAGGCATATCCTAAGGCACATAAGGCAGCAAAGACTCTGGAGAATATGGCCGGACAGACATCCGGTGGGTATTTTGCAGCAGGCTGTGGCTTTTATAAGGTAGTCAGTCTGTTTATGATCGGTGCATTTCTGGGAGATATCACAGAGACGATCTTCTGCCGTGTGAGAGCAGGAGTCTGGATGAGCCGGAGCAGTGTGGTGTGGGGACCCTTTAGTATTGTCTGGGGACTGGCGATCGCACTGGTATCGTGGATGCTTTACCAGTATCGCAATCGCAGCGACCGGTTCCTGTTCCTTGTGGGGACACTTTTAGGAGGTGCCTATGAGTATCTCTGCAGCGTGTTTACCGAGCTGGTCTTTGGCAAGGTGTTCTGGGATTACAGCAAGATCCCGTTTAATCTGGGAGGCAGGATCAATCTGCTGTACTGTTTCTTCTGGGGCATTGCAGCGGTGGTCTGGTTTAAGGCACTTTTGCCCAGGGTAGAAAAGGGTATTGAGATGATCCCGGTGATCACAGGAAAGCTGCTGGTATGGGTGATGGTGATATTTATGAGCTGCAATATTGTAGTATCCTGTATGGCTTTGATACGATATGATGAGAGAAGCAAGGGAGTTACGGCAGAAGCATCATGGCAGCAATGGTGCGATACCCATTATGATGATGCGAAGCTGATGAAGATATATCCCAATGCAGTGGAAACAAAGTAAATCAAGAGAGGAGTTATCACATATATATGAAAAAAGCAATATCTATTCTGGTGTGTCTGTGTCTGCTTATTACCACAGGCTGCAGCAGACAGGAAACGATCCGTTTCGGTGCGGCTGGCGTAGGAGGTATGTATTATCCCTTTGCCAATGCATTTACCGAACTGGCGTCAAAGGATGAAACGGGGATCAACTGGAAGGTAAAAAGCACCGCGGGATCTGCGGCAAACCTGCGTCTGCTTTCCGACAATTATATTGAGCTTGGCATTGCACAGGCGGATCTGATCGAGGATGCCTATTATGGAAAGGGAAGCTTTCATTCCGGCAGATACCGCGGCTACAAGGCGGTAGCCAGTCTTTATCCGGAAGCGTGCCAGATCGTGGTCAGGAAGGATTCCGACATCACATCGCTGGATGATCTGGAGGGTAAGACCGTCAGCATCGGTGAGGAAGAGTCCGGTACCGAGCGTAATGCTACACAGATTTTGGAAATGTGCGGATTACCGGATAATCTGGTAGATACGAAAAATCTTGATTATACGGATGCGGCAGACCAGCTGGCAGAAAAGAAGATCGATGCTTTTTTCTGTACTGCAGGTATTTGTACTACAGTAATAGAAGAGTTGACAAAGGAATGTGATATCCGTCTTGTGGAAATTCCGGAAAGCTGCCGACAGAAGCTGAAAAAGGCATATTCCTTTTACAATGACTATGTGATCCCGGCAGGTACTTATTCCGGACAGACCGAGGACATTCAGACCCTTAGTGTACAGTCCGTATTGCTGGCAAGCAATACCTTGTCCGAAAAGACAGTGCAGAAGCTGACAGAGTCATTGTTTAAGCATATTAAGGATATACAATATTCCACATCCATTAATCTGCAGCTGACACCACAGGATGCAGTGAAGGGGATCACGATTCCGTTCCATCCCGGAGCAGAGGCTTATTACAAGGCAGAGGGCATAGAACTGCCGGAGGTGGAATCATAAAGCCGTGAGCTTGTATCAAAAACAGAATAGCTGAAAAGGAGAAGGCGGGGAGAGATCACCTTGCAGATTTGAGTGCAAAGCTCAAATGGCATAGATGTTTGGAAAGGTTTGGTTATACGTATGAAAATTCAGTTAGACATGTATCAGACACTGGCAGCAGCCGTACTTGTTCTGATGCTGGGAGCATATTTAAAAAGTAAGATTCATTTTCTTGAGCAGTTTTGTATTCCTGCTCCGGTAGTGGGAGGTCTTTTATTTGCAATCTTCACCTGTGTCTGTTATGTGACAGGCATTGCGGAGTTTTCCTTTGATGACATTCTCAGGGAAGTCTGCATGGTATTCTTTTTTACTTCCGTGGGATTTCAGGCAAACCTCAAGGTCCTCAAAAGCGGAGGCAAATCTCTGGTAGTATTCCTTGGACTTGTGATCCTGCTGATCATATCACAGAATCTGGTGGCAGTAGGAATGTCAAAGGTGCTGGGACTCAGTCCCCTGATCGGTATGTGTACCGGTTCGATCCCGATGGTGGGTGGTCATGGTACGGCAGGAGCCTTTGGCCCGGTGCTGGAAGATTTCAATATCGACGGAGCAACGACAATCTGTACGGCGGCCGCAACCTTTGGTCTCATCTGCGGCAGCCTGATCGGCGGTCCTCTGGGAAAACGATTGATCGAAAAGAGAAATCTTCTGGAAACAGCCATTCCGGAGGACGACAGTCTGCTTGTTGAGGAGGAGGAGAAGCATGAGCGTCATACCAATATGTACGCGGCGGCAGTATTCC
>CAKRHL010000136.1 GCA_934338765.1 uncultured Lachnospiraceae bacterium
GCTTGCCACGGTATAGCTTCCGTCCTCCGGATGATAAATGATCTGGCAGTTGTGATCTGCGATCTGACCGGCAGCCTTTAAACTTCCCGTCTCAATTCCTCTCATGGCTTCCGGCGTCGTGCCGATCGTTACCATAGAAGATTTCCCCTCCGATAAATTCCACGAAAGTCCGCGATAAATACCGGTTCCATCCCCGACACTTCCTGCCGCCCAGATTCCTTTCCTTCGATTTTCCTGCTCTTTTTGCTTCCGATCCTGCGAATTCTTTTCGTCCCGATCCTCGTTCTTCTTTCTGTTTTTTTCGCTGTTTTTGTCTTTCTTGTTATCCTTCTTTTTGGAATCTTTCGAAGAACGGCGTTTCTTTTTCCGCTTGGATTTCTTGTGTCTGCTGCGACCACGGTCGCGGTTCTTTCTCCGGTCACGATCCTCATTTTCCTCCCGGTCATGTCCGTCTTGACCCCGCTTCTGCTTCGGCTCACGATAGCCTCCCAATGTCCAGCCAAACAGGATCAATATCAACGCCATAATATGAAACATCGCAAACAGATAGACTCCCGCCAGCAAAAACGGGTGAAGTGCTGTCAATCCGACGAGAACCACCAAAAGCTCTGCTGTGACCGCCGCCGTAAATATCGTTGGCAGCACCATGGTCTTTTTCCCTTCTGCCAGAAAGAGCATGCACATGGAAAAAAAGCAGAGTATTACCGGCAGACCAACCGCCACTCCCGCTGCCACCAGCAGATTGGAATTGCCGGTCTGATCTGCATAATGTATGCCTTCCTTCACATTACCCCATGTAAACGGTGCCTTCAGCACAAAATCATCCGGCACGCCACCCTGCTGCAGATAGGTATACCCTGCCTTTCCTCCGGCAGTCAGCACCTCCACGCCGGACAATGACATATTTTGTCCTTCTGTTTGAAAACGGCAGAAGGGCAGTAAAAGCGACAGCAGTGCCAAAAGCAGAAGCAATGCCGCTGTATTTTTCATAAAACGACCATAAGCTCTCATATCTCTCATCCTTTCTGAAACATAGAATTTCCCCTTTGCGGACAGTATAGTACGTGAGAATATGAAATACAATAAAGATTTTATGATATTTTTGTGACACCAGTCATGGTTTATGTTACGATATCAATAGGTAACCCCTGGCTTTTCACAAAACATTACAGACAATATTTATAAAATTTAAAATACATAGCCTGAAGCATTTGCCAGGTATATTTCATTATGGAGGAAATTTATGAAAAAGAAACTTATTATTTCCACGTTGGTGTCATCTCTTCTGATCGTAGTACTTTTGATCACCGGTCTGAGCCGCATTTCACATGTCCCATTTTCAGTACAGAGCTTTTCCACGAAACAGCCATCGGCAACGGTGCAGACAAAACAAAAAAACTGGAAGGTTGCCGTGATCGGCAACAGTCTGATGCGCCTCGGAAACCAGACAAAATATCTGCAGGAAATTGGCCAGCTTTACGGAACGAAGATCACGATCGACTATCATCTGATTGACGGATTTACTCTGCACCAGCATCTTACCAATGTCAAGGATGACCAGAACGAAACACGCAAGGCATTGAAAACTGCAGATATTGTGATCTTTCAGGAATACGGAACCCGGTATGCAACCACTTATGAAGACATTTCTTCCATGCGCAAATATATGCCTTCCTCCGCCCGCACCTATTATTATATGACAGAATTTGACAATCAAATTTATCAGCTTACCAAAAATACTCCAGATGATTTGATCGCAAAATTGAAAAAGAACGGCGTAAATATTATTGAAGCAGAATCACTGATCCAATCTCTCCTCAACATGAAATACCGCTATACACAGCTTCATATGCCAAATGATTATCACCCAAATGCAGCGAACGGATATACCTGTTCCATTTTGATGTACTGTCAGATTTTTGACAAAAAATGTACAGATTATCCGATTCGTAATTGTCCAAAGAACTACCGCTCTTTCCTTAAAGGAAAGACCTGGATGAAAAAGCAGAAAAGCCTGCATCAAATATTGAAACAGGCTGAGCAGATCCGCCAACATAAGGGAAACAGCATTTTTTCAGATAAAAAGAAGTAACTTCTCCAATTTTATACAGCTTCTTTTCTTCCATTTTTATTCATTACTTTTCTCATCCATGCATAAGCGATCAGACAGATCACTATGGACAGCAATGAACCTGCCGGTGCGGCAAATCCCATCGGAAACAGTGTATCCGGATACAGCTTGGATGCCAGATAGGAGCCCGGAATCCTCATAAGCAGGATTGATAAAATGTTATGGATAAACCCTAGATACGACTTGCCAAACGCACAGAAATACCCGGTAAAACAAAAGTGAATTCCGGCAAAGACCGTGTCAATAATATAAGAACTGATATACTGGCTTCCCAGCAGGATCACCGCCGCATCTGCCGTAAACGCCCCGACCACCTGTCCGGAAAACAACTCCACCAAAGCCACCATCACAACACCATAGACCGTCGTAGTTATAAGAGCGTACCGAAGAATCTTCTGCACCCGGTCGTGCTTTCCTGCTCCAATATTCTGTGCCGATAATGCCGATACCGTTGCCAGCATAGAGGACGGAACGATAAATATCATGCCGATCATTTTCTCCACGACACCTACCGCCGCTGCATCATTCAGTCCCCTGTGATTTGCAATCACGCTGATCACAATAAATGCGATCTGGATACATCCATCCTGCACCGCCACTGGAATACCAATCTTCAAAATCTGTCCCAGGACATCTCCTTTGATCTTAAACTGCCGCCCGGTCAGATGGATCCCCGTCTGCTTCCGGCGTATTGCAAACAGTGCCATCACGACGCTGAATGTCTGCGCCAGTGTTGTTCCCAGTGCAGCTCCCACCGGTCCCATTCCAAAATATCCTATAAACAGATAATCTAACAGGATATTTGCCACACAGGCGATCGCAATGAAATACATAGGACTTTTGGAATCTCCAAGTCCCCGGAAGATCGCGCTGATAATATTGTATGCCGTAATAAACGGAATACCGATAAAGCATACCAGAAGATACTGCCTTGTCCCGGCTACTGCCTCCGCAGGAATCCCGATCAGCGTAACGATCGGTTTCACAAAAAAGATAAGTACAGCCATAAGCACAACGGACAAGCCCATAAAAAATGTCACCGTATTGCCCACAGACTCCGATGCATCCTCCAGCTTTCCGGCTCCCACAGACTTTCCTATGGTCACCGTGGTTCCCATGGCAAGTCCCACAATAATTACGGTCAGCATATGCATTACCTGTCCGCCATTTGACACAGCCGTAATGCCGTCCACTCCACCAAACTGGCCAATGATAAACAAGTCCGCCATCCCATATAATGTCTGTAAGAAATAGGACAATAAATATGGCAAAGCAAAATATACGATCGTCTTCCCAATATTTCCTGTCGTTAAATTCTGTTCCATATCTGTAACCGTACCTTTCGATATTGATTTTGTCCAATAAATATGAAACCTTATAATTGCTGCAAATTCAGAAAATAGATGATTTTCACTCCCGTTGCGCTGTCCCCAGCATACTTTTGGCCAGCCAGAAGAAGAATACCA
Source organism: uncultured Lachnospiraceae bacterium (assembly GCA_934338765.1). GTDB lineage: Bacteria > Bacillota > Clostridia > Lachnospirales > Lachnospiraceae > Jutongia. Next base: position 3,598 of record CAKRHL010000136.1, read on the forward strand.
ACACCAGTACCGGGATTACACAGGACGTCACCAGCATGACTGCCAGTGCCTCAATAAGATTGTTCAGAACAGATTCCACCTTGTCCGAAATATCGGACACACCATTTTTAATTCCTGAAATGATCCCGGACAAAACGCCACTGCTATCACTACTGTCGCTGTCCTGCTGCCCTTCACTGCTGCTCTGGATATCCTGCGTTGCCTTCTTGGCAGCATCCACCGTCTCCCGTATCGAGGACTGATACGTATGCTCGATCAGATCAGACACCTTGACACTCACCGGGATCACCAGTGCGATCGCAATCCCAAACAATGCCAGCTTCTTTGCGATCCGCTCCCAGGTATGACGCCCGAAGCCAATACCCGCCGAGTACAGCACACATCCCAGAGGGATCAATATCAGAAAGGCTGCATACCCGGTCATGGTGACAAGATATTTTTCTACATAGATCGCACACAGCACGATGAGAAAATAGGTACTCATATCTGCCAGCTTCTCCGCGATCGGCGTGGCCGTGTCCCCCGGCAGAAGTGTCAATGCCGCCGACGCTGCAGTGGAGGCCGCCGTCAGCTCCATAACTGTAGACTTCTTGTCATCCAGTGATGCAATGGTTTTTGCGTGGAAATCTCTCGACGTGGAAATCCTTGTAAGCACCAGCATGGAGATCAATGCCAGGACCAGTGGAAGCACGATCCGGAAGACTTTTCTGTTATCCGGTATTCCTATTTTATTTTGATCATGATTGGTATTATTATTTTGTATCTGATTCATGTTCTATTCCTTTATATAAGCCTTCCATAGCTTACCATTTTCTGTTTCCGCATTTTTTATTCGGTTGTTTTTACATGTTTCCGCATTTTTTATTTCGCCGTTTTTACATGTCACCGCATTTTTTATTTTGCCGTTTTTACATGTCACCGCATTTTCTTTACGTCCATTTTACCAGTTTTGTGCATTTTTTCAAGTCAATCCCCGGATCAGTTGAATTTCTTCGAAAAAGTGATTATACTTTACTTTGCAATTACATCCGTCTGCATCTTAGCATTGGCAGACTTTGGAAAGGTTTGATGATTCCTATGAAACAAATAGATTTTGAAAACGGTACCATTACCGGCAATATCATTAATGCGGCGGTTCCCATGCTGGTGGCGCAGGTGCTGAGTCTGCTGTACAATATCGTGGACCGCATCTATATTGCACGTATCCCCGGCATCGGCAGCACTGCTCTCGGCGCGGTTGGCCTGTGCTTCCCCGTCATTATCATTATTACTGCATTCAGCAATCTGTTTGGCGGCGGTGGTGCTCCGCTTTTTGCGATCCAGCGTGGTATGGGACATGACCGTAAGGCAGGGAGGATCATGAACACCTCCTATACCATGCTATGCGGATGTGCGGTACTTTTAATGGTCCTTGGACTCCTCTTTGCCCGACCTTTGCTGACACTTTTTGGTGCTTCCGAGACTGCCCTGATATACGCCTGCCCTTATATGATGATCTACCTGCTTGGCACCTTTCCGTCCATGGCCGCCACCGGGTTAAATCCTTTTATCAATGCACAGGGCTACGCGACCACAGGCATGCTTTCCGTCACCATCGGTGCGGTTGCCAATCTTATTTTAGATCCTATCTTTATCTTCGCCTTTGGTCTCGGCATCAAAGGTGCCGCCATTGCAACCGTGATATCGCAATGTCTTTCTGCCGGATTTGTGTTGTATTTCCTGATAAAAAAGGCTGAGATCCGGGTACGCCTGCTCCATCGCAATGAGCTGCCCGGCTCCCTGAAATATGCCAAAAATATTGTCAGTCTGGGTACATCCGGATTTGTGATGCAGCTGACCAACAGCCTTGTTTCCATCTGCTGTAACAATGTTCTCGCCCATACCGGCGGTGATCTGTATGTTTCTGTGATGACGATCATCTCCAGTGTCCGTCAGATGGTAGAGACACCGATCCTTGCCATCACGGAGGGTTCCTCTCCCATCATCAGCTATAATTACGGTGCCCGCCGTCCGGACCGCGTGATCTGCGCCGCCGTGACCATGGGGATCATGGCACTGGTCTACTCTGTCCTGATGTGGGGACTGATCCTCACGGAACCCCGTTTCCTGATCCACATTTTCAGTTCAGACAAGGAGCTCTGGAAGGACGCCGTCCCTGCCATGAAGCTGTATTTTGCAGCTTTTATCTTTATGCTTCTCCAATATACGGGACAGACGATCTTTAAATCTCTCAACAAAAAGAAGCAGGCGATCTTCTTCTCCCTGCTTCGTAAGGTTATTATTGTCGTACCGCTGACCTACCTGCTGCCCTACACATTTCATCTGGGCACCAACGGAGTTTTCCTTGCAGAACCGGTCTCCAATGTGATCGGCGGCAC
>CAKRHL010000137.1 GCA_934338765.1 uncultured Lachnospiraceae bacterium
TTATAAGGCCACTGAGCCATACCTCATAGCTGTGGCCACCATCCGGATACAGATACCAGATATGATCCACCCGGTTCTCCGTTAATATATTATGATAGCCCTCCGGAATATCTCCCACGGTAGAATCACTGGTACCACTACATAGCAATATAAGTTTCGGCTTTCTGCTATGCTTTGTCAGCTTCAACAAAGAGGTGTCAAGACTTGGAGCAGCAGAAAAGGAGCCAATATAATTGAAGCGGTTCAAATGAGTAAATCCAACCAATAATGACTCCATGCCTCCCATAGATAATCCGGCAACGGCTGTATCTTTTCGCTTATCTGATACATTATAATGGGAATTGATAAATGGCATCAGATCTCCGGTCAGCTCCCGGTCGAATTTCTCATACGCCTCAATATTTTCCGGACTGATTGCCTGTGTCGTCCTTTTGTTTTTCTTTGGTGTAATACTCGGACAAACCACCACGCAGGGAGTACTCTCTCCATCCGCAATCATATTATCCAGGACGTTATCTGCTTTCATAGAGATCCATTGTGATCCATCACAACCGATTCCATGAAGCAGATAAAGCACCGGATATTTTTTATGCTTAGAATATTGGGGAGGGGTATATACATATACCTCCCTCTTCTCCCCAATTACCTTAGAATAATAATGTACCTTTTTCATTTTACCCTTTGGTACATTTCGCTCCTTTGTATATGCATCCAGATCTCTTTTAAAATAGGCTTCAAAATCCTCTTTCCGCCCACTTTGCTTTGCAATACTCCAGGTAGCAGCCGAAGGAATCGGCGTTTCAGGTATTTCTTTTGTAACAGACTGCCCCCCTGATTGTTGTCCTATTTTTCGTACAGTTTCTTTTTTCTTTGTGTATCCTTCATAAGACACCGCACATCCAACCCCTATAAGCAGAAGTACAACTATAACAGTGACAACAAATATCCTGTTTCGATTTTCTTTCATAGATACCCCAACTTATATTAAAAAATTCCGTTTTCCAGTTTCTTCACTTCCCTTGCAAAATCGTCCAGCACCCAGTCATACATATGTGGATCTTCGTATTCGCGGTATCCCCGCTCCACCACCATTCCCAAACGCTGCCAGATACGATAGATCTGAAGACGGATCTTTTCATTTCCGGTAAATTTTGTTTTGCCATAGCCCTGCAGAAAATACGGATTTGGCACATCTCCAAAGTCGTGAAAATCATGGCTTAATAACGGATCTGACCATAAGACTGCCGCATAATCAATAAGTCCGGTCAGCTTTCCGTTTTTTATCATAAGATTTCCATCCCAAGTATCGGTATGTACATAAACCGGGACAGTTACTTCATCCAATTCTTTTTCATACTTTCGTATCAGTTTCTTAAGTTCATCCGGTGTAATCCCGGGAATTGATATCTCCTTTTCTTCGGCATCACATAGCAGCCAGTCAAACAGCAGATTCATAAAATCACTGTTTTTCCTGCAATAACTCTCCGGAATATTGGGGACTCCAAAGATATCTGCCTTTAAGGAACAGATCTTTCGTGTGATCTCTCCCATTTCCTTCTTCACCTCTGCCCTCTGAGTATCCGTGATCATCTGATCATCACACAACGGTACTCCATCCAGATAACTCATAAAGAAATATGGGACATTGCATATTTCTCTGCTGTCATCATAAAAGAGCAATTTCGGCATCGGAATATCCAGCCGTTCCTGAAATAATTTCAACATTTCCGCTTCCGTTGAAATATATTGCACTTCATGACGCATCACCTTTACTCCTGCGTCTGAAGCAAGCTTTAGTACCATTTTTTCTTCGGCTGTTTCGACCAGATAAACTGCACTGAAGGTATCACTGATAAATATAAAGATTTTCGTATTGAATTCTCTCTCCAAAATATTATCCACCCAAAACAATATAATGCCACAAACAGCACACCAAAAATCAGATAAACTGTATCTCCATGGTTAAACCAATACCCTTTACACATAAAAGGAAAAAAACGCAGGCGAAATCATTCGTTTCTGCTCTGCGTCTTAGCGTCCGGCAATCGATTGATGATCCACTATATGATCCTTCACATTGATAATAAAACTCTCCTTACATTTTGGACAAAACAGCGGAAAATGCCTTAGTTCCTTATCATCCAATATCTGCGTCCTTGTCTTGGCTCTGCATACCGGACATAAGGTCCATTTACCCGTTACTACCGCTTTCATGTGGTTTATCACCTCCCGATAAAACCTGTATAATCCCCTCCCTGACGCCTAATCCTTTTAAATATATCAGCCCCGTGTTGTGAAGCATACGATACATATTTTCTTTTGTATCTTGAACGATCCCCGAAGCAATCAAGGTTCCTATTCCCTGTGTATATACCATCATCGTCATGACAAAATCCATAGCCTGCTCCACCGTAATTTCCAATTCAATCATATGATACACAACTCGAACAATTTCATCAACCACTAATATACCTCTTCTCGTGTATAATTATGATAATCCCTCTGCAGTAATTGCTTTCATTTCACATCTTCCTCGACTCGCTCTCCCGCTATGTCCAACTCAAGATTCATCAGATCAAAATCAATATATTCTCCATCGATTTTGAAAAAATGAGGAAATGTACACAGTTTCCGAAAACCATATTTCTCATACAAATGTATGGCGCGGGTATTGCTGCTGCGTACTTCAAGATTCAACTGCTCAAAGCCGTTCTCTTTGGCGAAAGCAAGAATTTCTTCCATCAAATCCGATGCCGCACCGCAGCCCCACCATGCTTTTTTCAGACTGATTCCGAATACCCCACGATGGCTCATGCGATTGTGGTTACGATTCAAACTTGCCGTGCCAATGATCTCACCATCTACCTTAGCAAAAAACTGAGCATTATCCGTCGATCCACACTGCGCACGCAGATAATCCTGCTCTGCTTCAAGGCTAAGTGGCACACCTTCCGCGCCGAAGCTGAGGTTATTCGTTTCGCCACCTACGATTTTTAGATAATCCAACAGTTCCGCAGCCTCTTCCGGTCGTGCGCGTTCAATGACAAACAAATTGTTACTCATCTTTAAGACTTCCTCTCTCTGTTGCCTCACGAAATTGGTTCAAGTTTTCCAAAACAAACGGGCTATTCGCTGCAATACTTCCAAGCGTCGGACATCCGTCCATCTTCGGACAATCGGCACAGGTATCCAGTCCATTTTTCCGTACACAATTATGTACGGGACAGAGTTTGTCGCAGAAAGGTGTTTTTACACCCTCTATGCGACATCCGACGCAGTTAAGCATTTCCGGTGTGATCGTTACCCCGTTGAGCTTTGTCCACAAAGTGGCGGTTTGCTCACGCAGAGCATTGTCGTCCGTAATTGTTGCGATCCTTGCATCGCACTTTTCGCAATCCAAGCCGCAACAGCCAATCAGTTGGTTTTTGTTTTTCATCGTTACCTCCTAACAGCAAGACAGTAGTTGACATGCTCAAAGGCTTTCATATCCGCCCCGACTTTGTCGATGATGTCCTTTTGAATATCATCGGGCGTCAGCAACTCATAAATCAGAAATCCATGCTTTTCAAGCAGTTTTTCAAGTTCATTGTAGCCAAATGCCGACTGCATCGGTTCACCGCCTGCTTTTGCCATCATAATCGTATTCTGCACACGCTTTTCGCGGGCATCAAAGAAGTCCTCATCCGGATAATCAAATACAATGGCACTTCCATCCGTGCAAAGTCTGGATAGTGCAGTGAGCATCGTGTCGATTTCTTCCACTGAAAGATAATATGTCACACCAAGCCATGAGAAAAAGGATTTAGCGGACGGATCAAAGCCGGCAGTGATCAGGCATTCCGTTAGATTATCTTTCGTAAAGTCCACAGGAACAAAGGCAAGATTGTCGGGAACTGTCCAGCTTGTGCGTCTAATCCGTTTCCGTTTGTCTGTCTGGGTCAAAGGATGATCCACCTCAAATACCCTGTGTTTCGCCAAGAACTCTTTTTCCCGAAAAGCAAAGGTATCCATGCCTGCACCGAGGATGACATATTGCTTTGTGCCAGTCTGAGCGGCAGCTTTTAATGCCTGCTCCGTATAGGCTGCACGACAAAGCGGTGACGGTGCGATATGAACATTCACAATTCTGCGCAATAACTCTGTTGGTTCCTGCTTTGCCGGGTCGATCTCCGGTTCAAAGAATTGTACACCGTCTAAGATATACCCCTGAACGGCAGCATATTCTTCTGCTGTCATCAGTTTCTTGGCGAGATGATCCTCAAAAACCGGATGTTCTTCATTTTCTGTATGAAACGCCCGTCCAAACGAACTCATCAAGGCTGTAATACTAGATTTATTATTCATTTCCGTACCTCCTGTGCGACTATCTTTGTTTTCTCCTCTTCCATATCCAGAAACACATCTACTATAAAAGAATCAATCCCTCATATTCATCCCGGCAGATCGAACATACCACCAGGTCACACCGCAGTCCCGTCTTCACATCGATCCTTCTATTTCGAAGAATCCCATCTGTTACAAATCCAAGCTTTTTTAATAATTTTTTTGACGAAAAATTATTAATATTATATTTTGCCTCCATCATATACATAGATTTATTTTCCAAGCTGTTCATCCTGCCCCCATCCCTTATAACAGGAAGCTACGTCAGCAGGATCAAAATGTCTTATACATAATCTCTCCGTTTCATATTGTTCTCTTTTAATCATGTCATCCATTGCGTCTTCGTCTTCCTCTCTTTCCTTTCTGCTATCAGACTACTTTCATCCATTCGCTTTTTTCTTTCTGTGTTCTGTAATCCTTCGGTTTATCTTATCTGCCTCTTCTTTCTCCAGATACCACTTCACAAGATAGGATAACACATCACAAACTGCCGTGGAGATCATTATCGCAACATAGACTATTGTGGAAACGCGATCTCCCATAATAAGATAAATCACAACACACATTGCAATTTCCAAAACGACGAGTTCTATCCCTCTCTGCCACATGATCTGTGAAATCGTCATATCCTCCTTCAGATAGATAGGAATACATGGGATCATACAGATGAGTGCCAACCCAAACGGCAGAAAAAAATAGACGAAACTGATGCTGTTATTTCTTGCAAAAAGACTGCCGATCACTGCAATCGCAAATGTACATTCTGCCACAACCGTTATGTAATCAAACAGAAACTCTCTTTTCGGATCAAATTCTTTCATCGTCATCCTCCTCCATAAAACAATCTTCAATTTCCCTCGCATATCTTCTTGTAATCAATATTTCTTCTCCATTTTCCATTCTGGCATATAATCTTCCATTCAGTGCAGTCCGGACAGAAGTAATATGTTCTACATTGACAAGCATTGTTTTAGATGCTCTGCATATGGTTCTTCTGCTGACCCTTTCTTCCACCTGATACAGTCTGCCTTTGATTTCATAAACACCGTCCACAGTATATGCAAATACCCTGCCGTCCACTGTCTCAAAATACAGAATATCCTCTACTCTGACCGATACTCTTTCCTTGTTCTGCATATATCCGGTCAAAGCATCCCCTTTATGCTGCACATATTCTTTTATCTCTTCAAAATCCTTTGTAAGTCTTATGTATTGAAGAATGACGCCCTCTTCCTCCAAATTGTTTACAAGCTTTTCTGTTACTCTCATCGTTTTTCCCTTCCGGCTCCATCGCTAATGTCCTTATTCGCATGCTTTTCATTCTGTGTCAGGACTCCGCTTCGTTCTTCCATACCAGCTACCTCTCCATATATTTTTGGTGATCTGTCACTGTAAGTACTCTATCGTGATTTGATTTTATTGTCTATATACATACAACTAACATGCTTAAAACTAATACCAAGATGCATAAAGATACCCATTTTCTGCAATACTCAATCACTTCTCAAACAATCACAACCACCGTTTCAACCGATGGTTGTGATTATCAACTCAAACTTCGCACAACCGAATCAGTGT
>CAKRHL010000138.1 GCA_934338765.1 uncultured Lachnospiraceae bacterium
TAGAGAAAGACATATATTTTCCCTATTATATGCCGCTTTCGGTTAAAATTCAATAACAGAATCTAAGGTGTTTTGTTCATTGAAAATAAAATGGAATTTTGAAAGGTCAGATGAAAGCTTATTGATCTATACAAATTTCAAAGCTTTCCTATCAGATTATGTTTCTGAGAATGTACGATCGTTTTCTGACTTGCAATGATTGTAACACCCTGTTAAGGGAATGTCGAGAGGAAATGCTGGTTTTTCTTGATTTCGTCATTGTATATGATTTAATGTGAAAAACAGAGACAAATATTAGCTAAAAATAGAGAATTTGCCGTTTCAGACACGGCAGAGTCATAAAAATGCCGTGTCTGAGGCGTTATGCGCTTGCTGCGGGTATTATACTAATGATGTTGGGATCGAAAGATATTTTATCCCCAACTGATGTAAAGAGAGTCTGATGGAAATGTTTATAGTTACCGGAGGGGAAACGTGCAGATTACAGATAAGTTAATGAAACCATTGACAGAGGTAAAGTATCTAAATGCAGATAACGTGAGCAGATACCGCTGCATTATGCGCATTTTTTTGATAATTACGAAAAGCTCCGTTATTGGCTATATCAGGAGGATGTGTTTGAAGAATTAAAAAAAGATCCGCATTTTGAGGATTACCGGATGGAGCAATGCCAGCAGGATCTGGCGATGCTGACTGAGTGGAAGAATTTAAATACGATTCAGGATACCAGAAAAGTGGCATCCATTGAGGAATTCAAAAACAAAAAATTTCGTTATCAGATGTCAGAATACAGTGTGGAGATAGAACGTCTGGTGGTTCGTCTGGAGAATCTGTTTGTGGAGGGAGCTTCGCTGGAACCGACGCTTTTGGAACGTATCCGGCATCATGTGCAACGATTTCCGGCAATGGCAGAGAAAGATATAGGAGAGGTATATACCTGGTGGATGGATCTGAATAATGATTTTGTGCGTTTAAATCAGAATTATCAGGATTATATGGAATGCAGATCGGATCGGCAGATCAGCGCAAAAAGATTGAAAGCACTGGACAAAATTGTTGATCCGGTGCTTCAATCGGTGGCTGTCGGAGTAAAGGATCTGCAGACAGCCGGCTATCAGGAGGGATTAGTTAAGCGATATCAGGAGGATATTTTACAGCTCCGTTGATATCAGCTCAAAGGAAATGCTATGCATCGTCAAACCACCTTGTGCAAAGAAGAGACGCAGGTTGGTGTATTTGGAGAACAAAGGAATCTCTGTTTCATAGGAAACAGGCAGACCGTTTGTGCCATTCCAGGTAAATGTACCATATGCTGTACCCAGACTGAACAGAGTGACAGGGATCTGTGCTACTTCGCTCTGTGTGGAGCTGGCAGTCAGCGTCATCTTATAACGTCCCATGGTTTTGATATCAAGACCAAAGCTGTGGTTTGTCCCTTTATTGGTACAGATATCCTCCAGATCAATGGTAAGATTTCCGTCGAGCTCATAGAATTTTACGGAGGACTCGTCAACATCGGATTCATCTGCCGGTCGGTTGATAATATTAATCTTTGTTTCGTTACCTTCCATGCGTGCCATTGCTTGTGTGTTCATGAGGAAACGACAGATATTGGCGGCGTTTCTCTGAAGCTCACTGCGCTGCAGGGTACCATTTTCCAAAGAGGAAAGAATATTATCATCATTTTCTGCACCAATGGCACATACCATATATACATCATTTTGGGCGATCGCCATAGCGGCAAAATCTGACTTATCTACTGCCTGGCCGCGGCGGTTGATGTTGGCCCACCAGTCTGTCATGGTAAAGCCGGTAAAACCCCAGTCGTTTCGCAGGATCTGTGTTGTCAGGTCAAAGTTTCCGGCTGTCCAGACTCCGTTGATCGGACCGTAGGTGGTCATAACAGAATCGGCATGTCCTTCTTTGACAGCAATCTCAAAGCCCTTCAGGTAAATCTCTCTCAAGGCACGTTCTGAGATGACACCGTTGGTATCATGACGGTTTGTCTCCTGATTATTGCCGCAGAAATGCTTGATGGTTCCGGTGACGCCTGACTGGTGGAGTCCGTGAAGCTGTGCGGATGCAATGGTTCCGGTCAGATAAGGGTCTTCTGAAAAATATTCAAAGTTTCTGCCGTTTAACGGATGACGGTGAATGTTCATTCCCGGTCCCAAGAGGCAGTCCACCTTATTTGCGATCATTTCAAGACCGGTCTGGGCAAAAAGCTCTGTGAGCAGTGTCCGGTTAAAGGTACACGCCATCATTGTGCCGTTTGGCAGACTGAATGCTTTGGTGCCACAGTCCAGACGCATGCCGGACGGCCCGTCATCACAGCAACCGCAGGGAACGCCGAGGGCTTCCAGCTCAGGGGAAACACCGCCGAATGCGGAAGCAGTACCGGCAGTGACTCTTGGGCTGTTCATGCCCTCTCCGCGGATCATACAGGCGAGATCGTAATCGGTCATCTGGGCAATAAACTCTTCCATGGTGTGGGTGCCTTTTCGGACATCCCGGAGGCGGATCCCCTGATCGCCGGTAAATGGGATTTCCTTCGGAAGATTTTCAAGACGGCGTTGTGCCTCGTCCACCTGAGAAAGAGGAACGGCTTCCATCTGTGGCTTGTATCCGTCTGCTGTCTGTACCGGCTTGATGCGTTCAAATGCTTCTACAGGAGCGAGAGCCTGTTTGTGGCTGGAAATCACAAGTGTCCCGTTTTGTGTACAGGTATATGCTTTCTCTGCCTGACGGACATCGGTTCCTACATAGAAATGATAGTCACCTTCTTCCAGAATAAAGCAGTGAGCATGACCGGAAATGCCGGAGTCATCATAGGATGCGATCTGTGCTTTGCTGACAGAGATGGTCAAAGTCTGGGACTCGCCCGGTGTCAGAGTTTTAGTTTTTTCATATCCACATAAGACACGCGCCGGTTTGCCAAGTTGACCCTGAGGTGCTTCACAGTAGATCTGTACAACTTCTTTGCCGGAGTAGTTTCCGGTATTGGTGACGGTCACGGCAAAGTCCCATTTATCGGACTGTTCTTTAACATTGTTTGTCTCAAGCCCAAAAGTGGTATAAGACAGTCCGAAACCGAAAGGATACAGTACTTTATCGGGAGCAAATGTCTCAAAATAGCGGTATCCCACATAGATATCCTCGGAATAGAAATTACGCACAGGATCTCCAAAGTAAGGAGCGGATGGATAATCTTCGACGTGCTTTGCAATAGTATCGGTCAGCTTGCCGCAGGGACTGACACGACCGGTCAGAACATCGGCTGTGCCGGTGCCGCCTGTCATTCCACCCTGCCATACATATAAGATCGCATCAGGAGCGATTTCCAGAAGCTCATTCATATCAATAATGTTTCCCACATTTAACAGAACGATCATTTTTGGAAAATGACGGCGAACGGTGGAGAGCATCTGCTTCTCGTCAGAGGATAAAAGGTAGGAACCCCCTGTGAGGGAATTGTCCTGCTCCTCCCCGGCAGTACGGCCGATCACTGCAATGGCAGTCTGGCAGCGTTTTGCAGCATTTGCCGCAAGGGAGTCCTCCAGAGGCATTTCCTTCTGGGACCAGGGCTCTTTGCCCCAGCCGTCTCCGAGATCAAAGGGGTTTTCATTGTCCCATTTCCGGTACACATCCAGAAGCTCCTGATTTAATTTCACACCGCTTTCCTGCAGACCATCGACGATGTTTGTCACCTTGGAGACATTAACCATGCCGCCGGAGCCGGTACCGCTCTTATAATAATGAAACTGAATCCGGCCAAATAATGCAATCTCCTCATCGGCCTTTAAAGGAAGAGCCTGATGTTCATTTTTCAGCATCACAATTCCTTCGGAAACCACCAGAGCAGCCGTTTTCAGATATTTATCCCAGTCAAGCGTTTTTGTTGTCTGTATCATAAAATAACCTTACCTTTCTTCGTTATATTTCCGCAGTATTGCAGATGCACGATAGCATCTGCAATAGAATCTGCAATAGAATCTCATATCATCTTATCCGTAACCCTCCGTAAGGTCAAGAAAAATCAAAGGAATTCATTGAAAATTAACATATTACCGGTATATGCGTTAATATTTTTTCGAGTTTTATTCATATATTGTATTTGTGCCGGTTTTACGGTATGATTTTGTCTATATATGCTGCAGAACCGGGAAAATGATTACAGATCATATCTGGATCCGTGGCATGGGACATCGTGTGAATGGAAGAAGAAGGAGGAATGTATGACAAATTACATATTGATCGTAACGGTGATCATTTTATTGTGTCTGTTTCTAAATAAGCTGTCATCGAAAATCGGTATACCTGTACTGTTGGCGTTTATTATACTTGGAATGCTTTTTGGAACCGATGGTCTGTTAAAGATTTCTTTTGATAATTACAGGATTGCGGAGGAGATCTGCACGGTTTCTTTGATATTTATTATGTTTTACGGAGGTTTCGGCACCAATTGGAAACAGGCGAAGCCCGTAGCAGGAAAGGCGGTGCTGCTCTCGACGGTGGGAGTGCTTCTGACGGCAGTGACAACCGGATTATTCTGCTACGGTGTTCTTCGTTTCCGGTTCTGGGAAAGCATGCTGATCGGTGCGGTTTTAAGCTCTACGGATGCCGCTTCGGTATTTTCTATTCTTCGTTCCAGACAGCTCAATTTAAAGGACAATACCGCGTCTATGCTGGAGATGGAGAGTGGTAGTAATGATCCGTGTTCTTATATGCTGACCGTGATCATTCTGGCAGTGATGAAGGGAGGTTTTACCGGAGGAAGCCTGTTGCGTCTGATAGTGCTGCAGCTGGTATTTGGCATTCTTATCGGAGCGATCGTAGCGGCATTTGGGGCATGGGTACTGTCGCAGATGAAAAATACCGGCGACGGTGTGGATACGATCTTTGTGTTCAGTATGGCATTGCTTGCGTATGCCGGGGCGGCTGTATTGGGGGGCAATGGATATCTGTCCACATATCTGGCAGGGTTGATCTTGGGGAATCGTCCTCTCCATAATAAGAAGTCATTGGTGCATTTCTTTGATGGACTCACCGGACTGATGCAGATGCTGATCTTTTTCCTGTTGGGGCTTCTGGCTTTTCCGTCCGCCCTCCCGGGGATCATTCCGGTGGCGTTTGCCATTGCATTATTCCTGACCTTTGTGGCAAGACCGGTTTCCGTTTTTGCTATTCTGACACCGTTTCGCTGCCCGGTACGTCAGCAGCTTCTGGTCGCATGGTCGGGACTTCGGGGAGCTGCATCCATTGTATTTGCCATTTTAGCAACTGTAGACTCGGCATACACCAAAAACGATCTCTTTCATATTGTGATATTTATCGTACTGTTTTCCATCAGTATTCAGGGTTCCCTGTTGGGATTTATGGCACGCAGGCTGGATATGATCGATGACAGGAATAATGTCATGAAGACCTTCAGTGATTATTCGGAGGAGGTGCCGGTGGAGTTTGTGAAGATTGCGGTAAAAAAGAACCATCCATGGAGCGGCAAAAAGATCAGGGATATTGTTTCGCTGCCGGATCTGCTGCTGGTATTGATACTGCGGGGAGAGGAACGTATCGTGCCAAATGGGGACACGGTGATCCGGGAAGGTGACCGTATCGTGCTGAGTGCATTGTCGCCGGAGGAGCATTTAGGACTGCACTTGTCAGAAATTTCCATTGATAAAGAAAGTTCGTGGATCGGCCTGCCTCTTTCAAAAGTGAAGCTGGAGGAAGGAAGCCTGGTGCTTGTCCTGATGCGGGAGGATCAGGTGAAAATACCAAATGGCAATACGGTGATCCGTGAAAACGATATCCTTGTGGTGAGTCAGGTGTGAGCGGGCTGTATCTACGGGAAGCGGATAAATTTTGCTATATTGATCAATACAAGACCTCTTATTGATAATGTTTTTCGATAAGGGGTTTTTTCTTGATTTCTCTGAAATGAGAGTGTA
>CAKRHL010000139.1 GCA_934338765.1 uncultured Lachnospiraceae bacterium
GACTACAAACCCCTCTGGTATTTCCAGTTGTTTGATATAGATCTCACATTCATGAAATGCAGATTCGCTGTCCGTGCATATAATAAAGCTGACCTTTTGTGCATTCATATAGGCATCTTCCTTTCTATGTTATATTATTTCCTGCTTTTTTTGTTTTTGCTTTTCAAAAACAAATGCCATGTCTTTTCGGATCTTGTGATTAACACCAAGACCGATACCGATCAGCGTATAGAAGATCGGTGATAATGCGACACAGGAGTCGTTCGTCAGAGAGAGGATCAGATAACCGATCACAGCACCCAAAATACCGACTCCGATAAATGTCATATATTCGGAGTAATGACATCTCCAGTAGATCAACAGAGAATCGATCAGGTACCATCCAAAGAAGATCAGCAGAGCGATCAGGGAAAGAACTCCTGTCTGAACACCTACCTGCAGATACATACAGTGAGGCTTTGTGATCAGCTCATTGATATGACCGGAGTTGTACATGCCCACCAGATCGTTGTTTGGAAAAGCGATGATAAATGTATCGGGACCACTTCCGAGGAAGAAATATTTCTTCAGAAGAGGAATTGTTCTGTCCCAGATATAACCACGCATATTTGCAAGCTTATAGTGCTTATCAAGATACGGAACACTGTCCGTGATACGGGCAAGCTTCATCATGGCGTTGTTGCCGCCACGGCAGTAGTAACCTTTCTGTCCCTCCGTGTTCATCAGATTGGATAAATACCACTGATATCCATCGATCGTCAGGATAAATCCCTGGAAGGTGTCATCGCGGGATACACAGAAGGTAAACGGAAAACGGGGATCAGAGATGGTATAATTGACACCATCCTCGGAAAGTGCAAAAGGGACATCCTTTTTGTTCCCGTCCTTAAGCTCGAAATAGTCGGCTCCTTTGGAGTCCTGGAGCATTTTGATCACCAGTTTATCATTCTTGGTGATCTTGCCGTTTTCAGCAGCATTTCGATCAGCTGACTGATATACAACGGTGACATCGTTATCATTTGTCTGGATGTCCTTCAAAGCATAATATTCCGACTCGGATGTAAACATACCCTGCAGACGGCTGATCAGGACATTGTTATTCATATTATTGACTAAGAAGAATGCTGCGACCACCAGAACAATACCGGCAGCACCAATCTTCCAGTTTTTGATAAATACCTTTCGCATACATAACAGCATGACGAAGAGGGAGAAGATAAGAGCAACGATACCGGCACGGGACTGTGATCCAAACAGGATCAGCAGCATCGCAACGATAAGCAAAGCACTTGCAATGCGCTGCCAGAGTTTCTTGACAGCGAATAAAAGTGTCAGTAATACCGGCACGGTCAATGCCACATAAAATCCAACATAGTTTGGATTATAAAGGGTCATATAAGGACGGCCGGGTTCAAAGTTAAAGACCAGAGGATCGGTATAAGTAGATGGCTTGATCAGGCTCTGACCGAAGCTTGTCTGGAAAAAGTCATGGCGGAAGACCTGGGAGAGACCTAAAAATGCCATGACGGCAATACCGATCATAAACCAGTTCATGGTACGCCTGAGAGCAGATTCATTCTGCATGATATAAAAGCTGTAGTAAACCATAAGGCCGTATCCCACAAGAACCCACACGGACTCGAACTGCTCAAAGATACCGGAAAAAGAAAAGCTGGAATACTTTGAGGCGATCGCTGATAATAAAGCCAGGGCACAGTATACAGCCATCGGGATCAGCTGCCTGATCCACAGAGGATCCTTTTCCGCAGAAAAAAACAGATACAGCATGCAGAAGATCACGTATACGCAGGCGATGATGATCCAGACCATTTTGAAATATAAGAAAAAGTCTGTGGTGTCAGCGTATGTGGTGTACCATTCAAACTGATCCAGATTTGTATGATAGTTATGCATCATCGTGATCAAAGGAATGATCGCGAGAAAGGCAATGATTGGAAGCAGCAGCCCAAGAGGATATTTTTGCTCTTGCTGTGGCTGTTTTCGTTTGTTTTTGTTGTAAGACATAATTTCCTCCAGATAAATCTTTTTTATGGGAAAAACCCACATAATAATTATATACGTTTTTTTAGGATTTCTCAACTGGAAAACAAAAAAGGTTTCCTGTTACTTCCTATGCTAATGTGATTTGCTCTTTCAAATTATTGTAATATATGTTATGATAACGGCAATGGTTTAGAAAAAGGAGCTCGAATAAGGGAGTTTCGAAGTGAGGATGGTTATGGATAATTATAATGGAGAAAAAGAAATGCCGGATCGGTATTCACTGCGGGGAAAGGTGTTCCACCGTCTGCGTGAAGATATTCTGTCCGGAAAGTATGCACAAAATGAGGAGCTTCGTGAGGCTGCGATCAGTAAAGCGATGGGCGTTTCCAGAACGCCGGTGAGGGAGGCCTTAAGACAGCTGGAGCTGGAGGGGCTTGTATCCATCATTCCCAATAAAGGGGCTTATGTGAACGGGATCACGGCAAAGGATATTTTTGATATATATGAGATACGGTCTTATCTGGAGGGGCTTTGTGCCAAATGGGCATGCCGCAATATCACAGAGGAACAGCTGGATGATCTGGATGAGATCACATATCTCAGTGATTTTCATATACAGAGAGAGCACTGGGAGCAGATATTTGAGCTGGATAACCGATTCCACCTGCTGCTGTATAAGGCGTGTGGAAGTACGGTTCTTGAGCATATTTTGTCAGATTATCATCATTATGTGGAACGGGTACGCAAGAATACCTTGTCTGCCCAGGGACGTGCAGGCAAGGCAGCGCAGGAGCATAAGGCGATACTGAATGCAGTGAGGGAAAAGAATGAGGAGCTGGCAGAAAAGCTTGCCAATGAGCATATTTATAAATCTCTTGAAAATATCAAAAAGCAGGGGATGGAGAATTTAATGAAATAAAAGGCGGGCACAGATGGTGCAGGAGCCTTGCAATCACAGGGGATAAACAGGGGAAAGAGTAAACATGGAAAGAGAAACAAAAAACTACGATCCATATAAAAGAACAATACTATTTTTTGCATCGCTCGTTAATATTATGCTGATGACGGTGATCTTTGCATATGCCTGGTATGGCTACTACGCATCGACTATGTATCAGCTTACGTTCTATCGGAAAGGACATTATGCCCTGCTTGCATTATATGCATTGCTGATGTTTTTCTTTTCGACAATGTACGGGGGCTTAAAGATCGGACAGCTTCGCCGGATCGAGGTAATGCTGTCGCAGTATCTCAGTCTGATATTTACAAATGTTGTGGCTTATTTTATCATTTGTCTTTTGGCATTCGGGCTGGTCAGACCGGGCTATCTGCTGCTGGTGCTTCTGGCAGAGATGGTTGTTTCTACAGTCTGGAATGTGATCATAATACATTTTTATAATAGGATCTTTCAGCCGTGGAAGATCCTGCTGATCTATGGTGAGCGTCCGGCAGCAGATCTGGTATATAAGGTCGAGGCTCGGAGAGACAAGTATGCGATTTACGATGCCATCAATATTGATGAGGGCATTGATGCCATCGCAGAGAAAATGAAATCATTTCAGGCGGTGATCATAGGGGATATTTCCGCTGTTAAGAGAAACGATATACTGAAATACTGTTATGCTCATAAGATACGTGCTTATGTGATCCCGAAGGTATCGGATATTATATTGATGGGAGCGGACCGGATCCATGTTTTTGATACACCGTTTCTTTTATCCAAGGGATATACCTTAAGCTTTGACCAGAGACTGGCCAAGAGAGCTTTAGACCTGGTGATCGCGATCCCGCTGACGGTCATCCTGTCACCGGTGATGCTTCTGACGGCATTGGCGATCAGGTTCTATGACGGTGGTCCGGTATTTTACAAACAGGTACGCTGTACAAAATATAACAGAGAGTTTGAGATCATTAAATTTCGCAGTATGATCGTCAATGCGGAGAGTGATGGTGTGGCAAAGTTGGCATCGGAAAACGACAGCCGGATCACACCGGTGGGGCGTTTTATCAGGGCTACCCGGATCGATGAGCTGCCACAACTGCTCAATATTATCAAAGGCGACATGTCATTTGTGGGACCGCGTCCGGAAAGACCCCAGATCATTAAGGAATATTGTGAGGATATGCCGGAGTTTAATTTCCGTACGAGAGTCAAGGCAGGTCTGACCGGATTTGCACAGGTATACGGAAAGTACAATACCACACCGTATGATAAGTTAAAGCTGGATCTGTTTTATATAGAAAATTATTCCTTCTGGATGGATCTGAAGCTGATCCTTATGACGGTCAAAACTGTTTTGAAAAAGGATGCCACAGAGGGCGTGTCCCAGGGGCAGATCACGGCGCAGAAAGAGGAAACGGCTCAGGAGCAGGAGTCGGTAGAAGAGCTTGTAAAGGAAATCGTCAAAAAATAGCGAGGGGCATGGTTACTATCATGAAAGCATTAATTGTTACAAGAGTCAGCGGGTTTCTTCCGCAGTTTGAAGCAAACAATGTGAAAATACTGCAGGAAATGGGTTTTGAGGTTCATTATGCGTCCAATTTCAATACAGTAGTATACGGAAAAGATAATCATCGCCTGGAGGGAATGGGTCTTGTCTGTCATCAGATTGATTTCGAGAGATCTCCTTTTTCTCCGGGCGTCAGAAACGCATACGGACAAATAAAAGAGTTGTTGAAGAAGGAAAGCTTTGACCTGATCCATTGCCATATGCCTATGAGCGGAGTGGTTGCCCGGGTGGCAGCACAGGCGGTGAGAAGAAAAACAGGACGTAAGGTGCCGGTACTTTATACGGCCCATGGTCTTCATTTTTATGAGGGAGCTCCGTTAAAAAACTGGATATATTATCCTGTAGAACGTTATCTGTCCCGATATACGGACAGATTGATCCTGATCAATGAAGAAGATTATAAAAGAGCACAGAATTTTCCGGTGAGAGGATCGGTGGAACGGATCATGGGTGTTGGAATGCAGCTTGATCGTTTCCGGGAGTGGGAAAAGAAGGATTATACCATAGGGAAGTCGGATACAAAGAAGGATATCTATGAGCGTTATGGTATTCCGGACAATTACGGTATATTGATCAGTGTTGGGGAGATCACTCAGCGCAAAAATCATATTGTAATGATCGATGCGATGAAAGAGCTGATGGATCTGCCTCTTGTCTATGTGATCTGTGGTTCCGGCCCGTGGGAAAATAAGCTGAAACAACATGTACGTGATATGGGACTGGAGAACCGGGTGAAATTTGCGGGATATGTGGAGCAGGTTCCGGCAATACTCCGTCAGGCAGACTGCTTTGTTTTTCCTTCCTTTCAGGAGGGGCTTCCCGTGGCCGTGATGGAGGCAATGGCTGTGGGGCTGCCGGTGATCGCCACAAGGATACGTGGTATTACCGACCTTTTGGAGCATGTAAAGGGCGGTTATCTGGCCGATGACTGGGAACCGGAAAATTATGCAGTAAAGGTGCGCCGGATGTTTTCGGAACGGGGAGGAAGAAGTGATGTTTCAAGAGAACACAGACGGCAGGAAATGGGACAGTGGAACCGCAAAAAAGTTCAGGAATTTGCGTTACCGGTAGTCGAGGAGAAGATGAGGACAATATATCAATCTGTGATGGAGGAGATCAATGAAAACGCTACAGATACTCATGTCAACTTATAATGGAGCAAAATATATCAGAGAACAGATGGATTCCCTGCTGGAGCAGGATTGCGAAGCAAAGGGAACAGCCTCCTTTTGCATTATTGTACGTGATGACGGATCATCCGATGGTACACAGGATATCCTGGAGGAGTATGCCGGAAGGTATCCGGAAAAGATATCCTGGTATCAGGGAGAAAATCACGGAGTGATCCGCAGTTTTTTTGAACTTCTTCAAAAAGCCGGAGCATCCGATTATTATGCCTTTTGCGATCAGGATGATTACTGGCTGCCGGA
>CAKRHL010000140.1 GCA_934338765.1 uncultured Lachnospiraceae bacterium
GACGATGTGCCCATGTGTGAGATCCGGCTGATGAAGCTGCCGGAAGGTTACGAAGGCTTCTTTATCCATATGGATCACCGCCTGATCGACTCCTGTGGTCTGGTGGTCATGATCAATGATGTGATGAAGCTGTATACGCATTACCGTTTTCAGGCACCAAGGCCGGAACCGCTGGCGGACTATGAGGAAGTACTCCGGACGGATCTTGCAAAAGCATCACGTCAGAAGAGATTTTTAAAGGATAAAAAATTCTGGGAGGATCAGCTGGATACATGGGGCGAACCGCTTTATTCGGATATTCAGGGTCCGGAGGTGCTTGCCCGGGCAAGAAAAAAGCATAACGATCCCACGCTGCGTGCAGCGGATATTGAGATGGAGAACCTGTTTGTGCAGGTCAAAGACTATATCCTCGAGCCGGAGCCGACCGGGAGGATGATGGATTTTTGCCAGACACACCAGATTTCCGTGACCAATCTTTTGCTTTTGGGGATCAGGACATATCTGTCCAAGGTTAATAACGGTCAGGAAGACATTACCATACAGAATTTCATTTCCAGGCGTTCCACCAAAGCAGAATGGACCTCGGGAGGCAGCAGAACCATTATGTTTCCGTGCCGTACGGTGATGACGCCGGATACGGAGTTTCTCGATGCGGCATACGAGATCCAGAATGTACAGAACCGGATATACCTTCATAGCAATTATGATCCGGAGCTGATCGTACAGGAAATGAAGCGCAGGTACCATACGCCGGAGCACACGGCGTATGAGAGCTGTTATCTGACCTATCAGCCGATGCCGGTATCTGTGGATAATCCTTATCTGGAGGGGATCAGGACCCATGCCCGGTGGTTTGCCAATGGAGCGGCAACCAAAAAGATGTATCTTACGGTATCCCATACGCCGGATGGCGGAACCTGTTTTTCCTTCCATTATCAGACGGCACATCTTTGCGAAAAGGATATGGAGATCATGTACTATTATCTTATGCGTGTTTTATTTGCCGGCATGGAAGATCCGGAAATAACACTGGGAGAGATCATGGAAAAAGTTTGAGGGAATAACATAGTGATGGAGGATGAGACGATGGAACAGACATTTAAAGAAATTGTGGCAAGATACTGCGAAACAAAGCCGGAGGATATGGATCCGGAAAAAAGATTCCGGGAGGATCTGGGATTCAGCTCGCTGGACTTTATGTCTCTGTTGGGAGAACTGGAGGATACCTTTGATATTGAGCTGGAGGAAGAAGATGCCCTGCAGGTCCGGACGATCGGCGAAGCATTGGAATTACTGGAAAAGGAGTGTTTGGAATGAGTATGCTGATTGGAGAAATTCTGGACAACAGTGTCCGGGAACATAGCGATGTTACAGCGGTCCAGTGGCTGAAAAAACGAGAAGTGTGCGGAGAGACCTATGGGGGACTCTGGGAGCGGATCGGCAGGATCCGCCGGGGACTGCAGGGAAAAGAGATGAAAGGAAAGCATATTGCTTTGATCGGAAGCAGTAGTCCGGAATGGATCGAAAGCTATCTCGCAGTGATTACCGGCGGCAGTGTGGCAGTGCCATTAGATGCGGGACTGCCGGCAGAAGATCTTGAAGAACTGTTAAACCGGTCGGACAGTGAGGCATTATTTATCAGTGAAAAGAATCGTTCCCTGATCCCGGGGATCTTATCATCCTGTCCGAAGCTGAAACAGATCTGGATGCTTCAGGGACAGGGAGAGGAACCGGCAGACAGAGTCTTTCCGTTAGCACAGCTTTTGGAAGAAGGAGAACAGGCAGAGGATCAAAAGGAGCAAGTCAGGGCAGAGGACATTGCAACGATCATCTATACGTCCGGAACCACCGGCAAAAGCAAAGGTGTTATGCTTACACAGGAAAATCTGGCACAGAACGTATTGTCCGTGACGATTTCCGTAAAACCCGGAACGAAGGTGCTGAGTGTGCTTCCGATCCATCATGCATTCTGTCTTGTCATGGACTGGCTCAAGGGCTTCTCCCTGGGAGCAACGCTTTGTATCAATGATTCCTTTATGCATATGGTGCGGAATATGGGCATCTTCCAGCCGGAGATGATGCTGATGGTGCCGATGATGATAGAGACACTGTACAAAAAGCTCAGCATGGCAGATGCATCCCTTCCCAAAAAGGCTGTGGCAGGAGCGGTGTTTGGACCGGCTCTCCATACCATATTTACCGGTGGGGCACATCTGGATCCTTTCTATATCGGAAAGTTTGAGGAGTACGGTGTGCAGGTGCTGGAGGGATATGGCATGTCGGAATGCTCTCCCGTGATCAGTACAAATTCCGTGGAAGACCACAAGGCGGGCTCCATCGGACGGCCGCTGTCCAATGTAGAGGTTTCCTTTGAAAATGGTGAGATCCTGGTGCGGGGAAGCAGCGTGATGAAAGGATATTACAAAATGCCGCAGGAAACAAAAGAGGCACTCCGGGGAGGCTGGCTGCATACCGGAGACAAGGGATATCTGGATGAGGATGGATTCCTGTTTATCAACGGCCGTGTCAAAAATCTGATCATTCTTTCCAATGGAGAGAATATATCCCCGGAGGAAATAGAAAATAAGATCGGACTGGATCCTCTGGTGGGGGAAGTCATCATTACCGGGGAAGATCAGGGGCTGTCTGCCCACATTTATCCGGAGCAGGCGGTTGTGGAAGCGATGTCACCGGATGAACAGATGATACACAAAAAACTTCAGGATGTACTGGATGAATACAACAAAAAACAACCAACCTACCGTCAGATCACGGGGCTGGTTGTCCGGAAAAATCCATTTGTGCGCAATGCAACGGGCAAGATTGTCCGTGCAAAAGTAAATATAGATGAAGCAGGTGATCAATCCAGATAGGGGAGTGTGGCTTTTGAAAAGGAGTCTGCCAAAAGCTTTGCAACGGTATCTGCCGGAGCTGCAAAATTCTCCTTTGTCCATTTGTGGAGAATGCCAAGTGCTCCGCCAATGGAATAAGCGATCGCGAAAGATACCTCCTGTCTGGAATGTATGGTGGAGCCGGTGAGATCGGCTGCGTCTCTGACATACCGGTGAAACATGGTCAGAGTTTTCTCAAAGAACGCATCACCGCGGGGACTGCCAAGCAGCTGTGCGAGAAAAGGATTTTCCCGGATATAGCTGCATAAATTCTGATAAAAACGGAGGATAATGACAGAATTATCCTGCGGGGTGTGTTTTTTGACATGGAACTGATCCATCATCGTAAAGAGATGGTGGATCGTCTGATCCTCCACTGCATCCAACAGATCGGGAATTCCTTCGTAATGATTATAAAAGGTACTCCGGACGATCCCAGCTTTTTTAATAACATCAGACACTGTGATCCGCTCCAGTGTCTTTTTTTGGGCAATTTCATAGAATGCCTGGCAGATTGCCTCCTCTGCCACGAGAAACCGCTCATCCTGTATATTTTTATTCATAAGAGCCCCCGTTTTTGATTTTACATAAAGTTTACAATGAAACCATAGCATGAGTTGACGGATTGGTCAAATCATTTTCTCAAACCTCGAATCATTGTTGTTGACAAGACACGGATCTTTCTGTATGCTTGAGACAGGAAGTATCAAGGAAAGGATTATTTTATGAATATGACACAGAAAAAAAGCAGTATAAAAGATCACAGAAGAAAAGCAATTATCAATGCGGCATTTCAAATCTTTGTTGAGAAGAAAATTGAGCCGGTCAGCATGGGAGAGATTGCAGAGCTGGCAGGAGTAGGACGCGCGACATTATTCCGCTATTATCCGAATAAGCTGGAGTTAGTGATCGCGGTGTGTGCTGCCAAATGGAAAGAGTATCTGGATGCACTGGATGCGAAGCGTCCGCTGGAATCCATTGGAGATATTCCGGCGATCGACCGGTTTACCTTCACGCTGGACAGTTATATCGACATGTACCGGCATCACAAGGATTTATTGCAGTATAATGACAACTTCAACCATTATGTTACCCATGAGGGAGTGAAGGATGAGCAGCTTGAGGAGTTTCATGCATCCCTTTATTCGGTCGATACGAGACTGGAATGGATGTATGAGAAAGCAAAGGAGGATCACACATTTCGTACGGATATTCCGAAGGAGGAATTTTTCCGTGTGACAGTGCATACAATGATGACGGCCTGTACGTACTGTGCCAGCGGATTTATCTGGGGATCAGAGGACAACAAGGACTATACTTCGGAGTTACTCAGGATCAAGGAAATGATCTTAAATTATGCAAAAATCACTGAGTGACAGAGAGGGAGTCAATGTTTGTTGTGTGTGCCGACGAAGGAAATAAGTGTTGCATAACACAATGTACTCCCGGAATCTTCTAAACGAAGATACCGGGAGTACATCGCAAGGAAAAGGAGGAAGATATGAAACAAAGAAAACGAGGAATAAGGCGGATGTTTGCCGGAGCCATGGCGGCTCTTATGGTGCTGTCCGCGGCGGATGTGAGCGGCTGGGGCGTGATGAATGCGAAGGCGGAGGAGATTGCAACGCGAAAAGTTCCACAAAACTTGTCTATAAACAGAGCGGACGGGACAGTAAGCAATATTATTTCGAACGGGGAACTTCAGGATGATGGAGTTCCCGGTAATGCGAATACGTTATACGAGGGAACAAATTGGCATTATGATAGTGAGAAGAATCAGCTTGTACTCCAAAATACGTCTGTTCAGCATATTACTGTTGAAGATGGAGATCTTACCATTTTGTTATCCGGGGAAAATACAGTAAGTGGTAATATTACATCAAAGTCAAGCAATGGGGAACATACGCTGGAATTAAAGAGTGATAATAGTGGAAGTTTGACGGTTGGAACACGAATCGGTGATGGAACTATATCAGACGGATCTGGGAAGCAAATGAATCTGAAAATTACAGATACAACGATAAAAGCACCGGAAATTGTATGTAAAGGCAGCTTGAAGATTGAGAATAGTCATGTAATTGTTTCTAGTGGAGACAGTGCCAATTATGCAATTGATACTGGCTGTGATATATCTATTGCAAACAGTTATGTTGAAGCAAAGATAGGAAAAGATGAATATGCAATTTCCTCAAAGAATGGACTCGTTGTGTCAAATAGTCAGATTATGGCATGTAATAGTGGAGGATATAAAGACCCGGTAATAAGTGGCGGTAATTTTAGTGATGCAGTCGTTACAAAACAATATGGAAATAATGAGACAAAGTCAGTTGTATATGGTAATGCATCGCTAAGAGAAAAACTAACGATACCAAATGGTGGAACTATTGTGTTTATGAAAGGCGCAAGCATTACGAATCAAGAGCTGCTTGCAGTTGAAGATGGGGCAAACATTTTAGTAAATGGTTATATGATCGAGGATGTAGAAACAACTGGTGAAACGCACATGCATAATACCGGCGGCTCAGTTACATACACTTGGAAAGATGACAAGGAGCATATAAAAAATGTGGCATGCAAGGACTGCCCGATCGGATATGTGACGAAAGAAACAGAAACTCACAGCATCGGCGAGAATGGTTTCTGTGCATGTAATAATGTATACCAGCCGGCAGATCTCACCACAGACAAGTATGATATGGATGGGAATGGTAGCAAGGATGCGGTTTACGAGATCAGTAATGCAGGTCAGCTTTACTGGTTTGCCGGGCTTGTAAATGGTACACTTTCGGGCGAGACGCAGAATGCATCGGCGAATGCAGTCCTGACCGCGGATATTATTGTGAATAAAAATGTTCTGAAGTCGGATGGAACCTTGAATGAGGGAACATTCAAGGAATGGACGCCGATTACAGGTTCTTCTAATAGCACATATAGCGGTATATTTGACGGACAAAACCACACCATCAGTGGATTGTATTTCAATCAAGAGGATAGTTATGATGTAGGATTGTTCGGTCGTAACAATGG
>CAKRHL010000141.1 GCA_934338765.1 uncultured Lachnospiraceae bacterium
ATCTCCTGCAAAATCAACAAAATTTAAACGCCAGTGGAATTTACTCTTGCACTGGAATTTACTTTTTCAAGTCAGCAAAATGTTAAGAATTTTACAAGATATTTATGATGATATATGAGATTCTGCAAAATAGTGGATTTTTCAAGGGATTTCAAGATGCCTTGAAAAAAGTAGATTCAATAAAATTAGAGGGTTGACTTTTAGAAAATGATATGATAGCATACTAAGTGTATTAAATGAGTTAATACAGAGCAAACACGATTGTGAACAGGGGGTGAGATCGTGATACAACTCAATTACCGTGATTCCAGACCGATTTATGAGCAGGTAAAGGATGGATTTCGTCATTTGATCATTCAGGAAGTGATGACAAAGGATGAAAAGCTTCCCTCTGTGAGGGAGCTTGCAACATCACTGACCATCAATCCCAATACGATACAGCGTGCTTACAGGGAACTGGAGCAGGAGGGATATGTTTATACGATTCCGGGCAAGGGGAGCTTTGCAGCCGGTGTGCCGGAGACGGATGGAAGGAGAAAGAAGGAGCTTTTAGAGTCCTTTGACAAAACAGTAAAGGAACTTAAGTTTCTGGGGATGAGTTCGGAGGAGTTAATGGAGCGGATCAGGAATGTTTCAAAATGAAAGAATGGAGGGGAATTAATTTGATTCAGGGAAAAGATATATGTAAAAGGTTCGGAGATTTTCAGGCCCTTGATCATGCGAGCTTTCATGTACCAAAGGGAGCGGTTTATGGTCTGGTGGGACCGAACGGAGCAGGAAAGTCTACGCTGCTTCGTCATGTGACGGGGATATTCCGACAGGACAGTGGAGAGCTTTTCGTGGATGGGGAAAAGGTGTTTGAAAACCCTGCCGCAAAGGCAAAACTCACGTTTATACCGGATGATATTTTTTATTTCCGTCAGGCAAATCTGAAAGAAATGAAAAAGTATTATGAAGGGATCTATCCTACTTTTGATACGGAGCTTTTTGATAAGCTGATGGATTGTTTTCCGGCGGTAGACCGGAAGAGAAATATCCGCCGGATGTCGAAAGGAATGCAGAAGCAGGCAGCCTTTTTGCTGGCGATCAGCTGTAAGCCGCAGCTTCTGGTATTGGATGAGCCGGTGGACGGACTGGATCCGGTGATGCGCCGTCAGATCTGGAATATTCTTCTGAATGCAGTGAGTGAGGAGCAGATGACGGTGCTGGTATCCTCTCACAATCTGAGAGAGCTGGAGGATGTCTGTGATCATGTGGGGATCATGCATAAGGGACAGGTGATCCTGGAGCGTTCCCTGAGTGAGCTTCAGGGAAGCGTGACAAAGCTGCAGATGGCATTTGAGGGGGATGAGGTGCCGGATATCACAGGACGTTTTGAGGTGATGAACCATACGCAGCTTGGCAGGGTACATACCTTGATCGTAAAGGGAGATCAGAGAGAACTGGGGGATTATCTCGCGACCTTCCATCCGCTTGTTATGGATATGCTGCCGCTGACACTGGAAGAAATCTTTATTTATGAACTGGGAGGTGAGGATTATGAAGTCAAAGACATCATTCTTTAATAAGATGATATTCCGAAAGGATATTACAAGATTCTGGCCGTTGTGGACGTTACAGCTTGTGATCGGATTTCTTGGAGTGATCATTCCGGCCTTGTCGCAGATGTCATATATTAACAATCTTCAGACACATTCCGCGAAGACGCAGTATAAGATAGATGATCTGATCGGATATATACAAAACAGTTGTCTGTCTCCTTATATCATGGCAATTTGCATTGTGATTGCAGCCAGTGTGTTCCTGTATCTGACCAGAGAGCGGGAGACATATACGATGCATTCTTTTCCGATGAAAAGAGTACATATTTTTACAAGCCACTATCTGGCGGGGATGGTAATGCTGATCGTTCCGGCGTTGATCATTCAGGTTTGCCTGATGCTGATCGGTGTGACCAATGGCGTTGGGGTCATTCTTCCATATGCAGGGATTTATATGCTGGAATGGATCCTTCAGGTGTTTTTTTATTACAATCTGGCTTGTGCTGTTGTGATGGTCACCGGCAATGCATTCATGAGCTTTGTGATCTATGGTGTGCTCAATTGTCTTGTGGCAGGGGTGGCAATGCTTTACTCTATGCTGGCAGAGATATTTGTCTATGGTAATCAGGGATTTGATCTGTATGATATCGTGGAAAATCCTTTGATCAGAAGATTGACTCCGGTGGTGTTTTTTTTGATACATACACTGCGGGGAGAGGCCCGGGGGGCATGGGCATATACGATGGGCGATGGCAGCCATGTGGTCATGAATTATGATCAGGTGCTGCCGGAAATAGGAAAGACCGCCTTTTATCTGATCCCGGCTGCTCTTTTGCTGGCAATTGCCATTGGACTATATCGGATCCGTCAATTAGAGTCAGCAGGGGACATCATTGCATTTTCCTGGGGCAGACCGGTATTCCGCATTGTGTTTGTGTTTTGTTCCAGTCTTTTGTTTGCAGCAGGAGTTTATGCGATCGGTTTTGGAAATATCATAAATGATAATGCATATGGCAGAAAATTTAATATTGTTCTGGGGCTTGTTATAGCAGGGACGATCCTGTTCTATTTCATAGCCAATATGATATTGGATAAATCGTTCTTTATCTGGAAAAAAACATCCTACTGGCGGATGGGGCTTTTTGTAGTGTTTATGATCTTTGGTATGATCGGTGTCCGGAATGGTCAGTTTGGTTCCGGTCTTCCTGCTTTTGACAAAGTACAGCGTGTGGGTGTGTCATTGGAATATAACGGGGAAAACAGTTATGAAACGCCGACATTTTATCTGACGGATCCTCAGGCGATCCATCAGGCATATGAGTTGAATCAGGATATTTTGAAATACGGAAGAAATATCCAGGAAAGCAGTGATGGAAATCAGAATGCCATCCGGATCCGGTACACTCTGACAGGGGGAAAAGAGAGAATACTATATTATCAGGTGGAAGCTTCCGGTGAGGGCAAAAAGATGATGAATCGAATGAAGCAGTTTATCAGGAAGCAGCCGGATATGTGCGAGCTGCTTTATGGGAAGGGCTATGAGACAAAACTCCAAAAGGCCATGTATGTGAGCGGTATGTCTGTTGAATGGGTAAAGGATGGAGACGAGATGGTTTCCAAGTGGCTCAGTGAAGAAGAAGGTTATCCGTTATTGGAGGATAATACCGATGATCAGGAGCTTAGAAACGAATTATACCAGGCGTTGCTCCGTGATATTCAGGATGGAAACTGTGATCTTTTTTATCAGGAACAGGCAAACAGTTTTATTGTCAGCCTGACAGATGATGGAGGGGAAACGCGGTATCAGGAAGTGCAGATTACAGAAAAATGTACCAATACATTGAAGGTGATCGAGAAACTTGGACTGGTGAAGCAGTCCGGAAGAAAATGGGAGACCCTTCACGGAATATTAGGAGAGACTTCTTCCGGTGTTCCATTCGGAGAGTAAGGGGAAATAAATTCAAGAGAAAACGTAGTCATGGACGGGGAACTGTGTTACAATAGGACACAGTTCCCTGTCTTTTGTTTGTGACCGGTACAGGATAGAAAAACTTCGGACAGGGGGAAAGGTTAGGTGACAGAATGGCTACATTTCAGGTAGAGCTAAAACGGGTTGTAGATGACAGTTATCCCATTGAGATCGGATTTAATCTGATGGATCATCTGGTAGAGGATATGAAAAACGGACTGCTGGGAGGCAAAAAGAAGCTGGCAGTCATTACAGACAGTGAAGTAGAAAAGCGGTATGCGGAGCCCATCGCACAGAAGCTTGAAGCAGCAGGCTTTACGGTAAATATATTTACTTTTCCGGCGGGAGAGAAGAGCAAGACACGCCAGACGAAGGAAATGATCGAGGATGCCATGCTGGCAAAGGAATATCGCAGAGACTGTGGTATTATTGCAGTCGGAGGCGGTGTAGTCACAGATCTGGCAGGTTTTATTGCCGGAACCTATGGAAGAGGCGTCCCTTTTGTCAATTACGCCACGACACTTCTGGCAGCAGCCGATGCATCTGTAGGGGGGAAGACGGCAGTAGATACCCCTCTTGCAACAAATCTGATCGGTCTGTTTAATCAGCCACAGAAAGTTTATTTAGATATTGCCACATGGAAGACATTGCCCGCAAGACAGCTTTCCAGCGGTATGGCAGAGACCATCAAGCATGCATGTCTTGCCACAAAGGGAGAGTTTTTTGATTTTCTGGAGCAGCATATGGAGGAGCTCCTGGCACTGGATCCGGTGCTTTGTGAGCATATGGCAGAGGAAAACTGCAGCATTAAATATCATGTCGTTATGAAGGATGAGCGGGAGAGTGGGCTGAGAGAAGTCCTAAATCTGGGACACACTGTTGGCCGTGCCATAGAAACGGTCAGCGATTACAGGCTTCTTCACGGGGAGGCTGTTTCCATTGGAATGGTGGCACAGCTTCATCTGTCCTGTCAGATGGGTTATGTAACGGAGGAACAGGTGGACCGGGTTGTAAAGCTTTTGAAGCGGGCCGGACTTCCGACAGAGATTCCGGAGTATATTGACAGGGAGGTACTTGTCAAAAAGCTGTATACGGATAAGAAGGTGAAGAACGGACAGCTTCGTTTTGTGCTGCAGAAGGGCATTGGGGATATTGTAGAGTTTCCGGATGGCAGCTTTGCAGCTCCGGTGAGTGAAGAAACTGCCAGAGAGATCATTATGAAAATGGATTGATCAATTATAAACAAACAAGGGGCATTGAAAAAGGAATAATTTTCAATGCCCCTTGTTTTGCAAAATATAAGTTTTGCGGATGAAAGAATTTCCTGTTGACGAAAATTTCTTTCTTGTTTCCCCTGTATAAAGCTTGTTATAGATTTATTCCTGTGTCTGATCCCGCATGATCTTATGAAATGCAGGAACGATCTGGGCAACAACAACTGCCTTTACCAGATCAAGGATAATAAAGGAGAAAAATCCTGCAACCCATGCAGTTTTCCATGGCATATCGTTCATGAGTTTCAGCCATACCATACCAAATAAATCTACAAATATAACAGATGCCACAGACACGATTGTGTAACGGATACGATTATATTTTGCTCCACGAAGCAGTGGTAACAGGAGAGCTACGAGGATAAAAGCAACCGTGTATCCGCCGAGAGGTCCCATGAGGTATCCAATGCCGGCGTTTCCGCCTATGAATACCGGTACTCCTACAGCACCCAGGAGAAGCCATACAACAGAGATCAGCAGAGACTGCTCCAGTGGAAACACGAGAGCGATCAGTGTGATAATGAAATTCAGGAATGTCACGTGATATCCTGTAAATGGAAGCGGTACGCTGATGTAGGCAGAGACGCAGAGAATTGCTGCAAACATTGCCATCAGAGCCAGCCGCTGTGTGGTAAATCTTTTGCCGGTAACAGTTGTTGAGTCGTTCATAAGATACCTCTTTTCTTTTGTTTTTTCTCAAAATCCGAGTATGAAATAATATATAGATTTGATCAGGAAAATTCCTAACCTTCGCAACAAAGTATAGCGGAGAAAAAAAGTTCTGTCAACCATAAAATGAAATTGGTTGACGAAAGTGTAAGCTTTGGTTATTGATAAATTATGTAAAATTATGGGATCATTTTATTAACAAATAAGGTTGACAATATACCCTATGGGGGTATATAATCCGTTGCGAAAGGCAGGGATGATATATGGATTCAGAGAAAAAATGCTGTTGTTGTGAACGCAAAAAACAGCGTCAGGACAAGGAATATAAGGACATGATCAACCGCCTGAGCCGGATCGAAGGACAGGTGCGGGGGATTAAACGGATGGTGGAGGAGGATGCCTATTGCACCGACATTCTGGTTCAGGTATCTGCAGTCAATGCCG
>CAKRHL010000142.1 GCA_934338765.1 uncultured Lachnospiraceae bacterium
GTTACCAAGGTGAAGCTCAAACTCCTTCATGCCCTTGTTTACCACATAAGCCTTAATGGTATCGTTCTTCTCTTCGATGGCTTTTTTGATATCCTTAATGAAGAGATAATCTCCGTTCTCAAATGGAAGCTCGCCCTGATACAGGAATGGAAGCATACCCCAGTTGATCAGGTTGGAACGATATCTCTTGGTTGCGTACTCGTTGGCAATATTGGCAAAGCCGCCCAGTACCTTCTGGCAGGAAGCAGCCTGCTCTCTGGCAGAACCGTCCCCCGGTTTGACAGCAAAGATCGTAGAACCGATCTGTGTCTCCTGTGGAGATACCTTAAAGGTGCTGTTGATGGTGTTGAATACCTCTTCTACCTCAGGGAGTGCAGCGAAGATATCCTCTCCTGCGACACGGGCTTTCTCGGCTGCCTGAACCTCTTTGGCACGTCCCACATAGGCAGGATCCTTACGGGAAAGGGTAAACTCTGCCAGACCCAGAGGGTTGGAACGGAAGGAGGACGTCTCGCCGGATGGAATCAGCTCGTCTGTGGTGGTAACCGGATCGTGGATCTCGGATACGACCTTTAATACGAGGTTGTCAGTAAGGGCACTCATCTCCGGCCAGTCCTTAATGTTAGGTCCGAATTTAACCTCAGTCTCAGGCTTTGCATTGCCCCAGCCGTTGTATACACGGTTCTCATAGATTGCACTGTCAAAGAAGTATTTTGGCTTCTTGAAGTCTGCGTCAATATCCGTGGCAGCAGTCAGGTAACCCTGGTTGGCAGCAGTTGCTGCGATAGAACGGGCATCCATCAGTGCAACCGATGCGATCTGACCGTTATTGACCTTGGAACCTTCACGGTTCGGGAAGTTACGTGTAGAGTGACGGATGGACAGTCCATTGTTTGGAGGAACGTCTCCGGCACCGAAGCAAGGACCGCAGAATGCGGAACGTACGGTTGCACCGGTCTCCATCAGGTCTGCAATGGTACCGTTCTTTACCAGCTCCATAAATACCGGCTGGCTGGAAGGATATACGCTCAGGGAGAACTCATCTGCACCGATGTACTTGCCGCGGAGAATATCAGCAGCATCACATACGTTCTCAAAGCCGCCGCCGGCACATCCGGCGATCACGCCCTGCTCTACATAGAGACGTCCATTGTGAACCTTATCCTTTAATGTATAGTTAACCTTATTATTATCCAGGCTGACTAATGCTCTCTTCTCTACATCATCCAGAATATCCATGAGGTTTGCGTTTAACTCCTCGATGGTATAAACATTGCTTGGATGGAATGGCATGGCGATCATTGGTTTAATGGTTGACAGGTCAACATAAACCATACCGTCATAATAAGCAACATCAGCCGGCTTTAACTCTTTATAACTCTCCGGACGCTTGTGGATCTCATAGAACTCCTTGATCTTGTCATCGGTCGTCCAGATAGAGGACAGACAGGTGGTCTCAGTAGTCATAACGTCCACGCCGATACGGAAGTCAGCGGAAAGATTGGCAACGCCGTCTCCCACGAACTCCATGACTTTATTATTTACATAACCATTGGCAAATACAGCTCCGATAATTGCCAGAGCAATATCCTGAGGACCAACGCCTTTCTGAGGCTTACCGGTCAGATATACAGCGATCACGCCCGGCATATTGATATCATATGTACGGGAAAGAAGCTGTTTTACAAGCTCAGGACCACCCTCACCCATTGCCATGGTACCAAGGGCACCGTAACGTGTATGGGAATCGGAACCGAGGATCATCTTGCCGCCCTCTGCCAGCATCTCACGGGCATACTGGTGAATGACTGCCTGATGAGGAGGAACATAGATTCCACCGTATTTCTTGGCGCAGGAAAGACCGAACATGTGGTCGTCCTCGTTGATGGTTCCGCCTACTGCGCAGAGACTGTTATGACAGTTTGTCAGAACATATGGGATCGGGAATTTTTCCAGTCCGGATGCACGCGCTGTCTGAATGATTCCGACAAATGTAATATCGTGAGATGTCAATTTGTCAAACTTGATCTGAAGCTGATCCATATTGCCGGAGGTGTTATGAGCCTCTAAAATGCTATATGCCATGGTTCCTTTGGCAGCTTCTTCCTTACTTGGAGCCTGTCCACATTTGGCAGCAAGAGCTGCGGCAGCTTCGCCGTTGTCCTCTACGATATCTGTGCCGTTTACCAGATAAACTCCGTTGTCATACAATTTTATCATAGACTTCCTCATTTCTGCGCTGATGGTTATTTATGGAAAACTATGCCGGACAGCGCACCGGCACATGTTATAGGATCAATAATCCCGCAGTCTTTATTATTATGGAAACATGATAAAAAGTCAAGTCAATATATTGCCATCAGGGGTGAGTTGTAGTAAAATAGAAAAAA
Source organism: uncultured Lachnospiraceae bacterium (assembly GCA_934338765.1). GTDB lineage: Bacteria > Bacillota > Clostridia > Lachnospirales > Lachnospiraceae > Jutongia. The sequence goes on from CAKRHL010000142.1 coordinate 2,391, forward strand.
TTGAAATTTGAGATAGGAGGCAAATGTATGCGACATCTTATCAGCCCACAGGATTTATCCATGGAGGAACTGGAGGAACTCCTGACACTGGGACAGGACATTATGAATAACCAGAGCAAATATGCTCATGTCTGTGATGGTAAAAAACTTGCTACTTTATTTTATGAACCAAGTACACGTACCCGATTAAGCTTTGAGGCTGCCATGATCAATATGGGGGGACAGGTACTTGGTTTTTCTGAGGCTTCTTCCAGCTCAGCATCTAAGGGAGAAAGTGTTGCGGATACGATCCGTGTCATCTCCTGCTATGCGGATATCTGTGCCATGCGTCATCCAAAGGAGGGTGCTCCGACGGTGGCGGCAATGCACTCTTCCATTCCGGTGATCAATGCCGGAGATGGTGGACACAATCATCCGACCCAGACCTTGACGGATCTGTTGACCATCAAGACACAGACAGGACGGCTGGACAACCTGACCATTGGTATGTGTGGTGACCTGAAGTTTGGACGTACGGTTCATTCTCTGATCAATGCAATGGTCCGGTTCCCAAATGTAAAGTTCGTTCTGATCTCTCCGGAGGAGCTGCGGATCCCGAGTTATCTGCGTCGTGAGGTGTTGGATGCCGGCAATATTGAATACATAGAGACGGACAAGCTGGAGGAAAATATGCCAAAGCTTGATATTCTTTATATGACCAGAGTGCAGAGAGAGCGTTTCTTTAATGAGGAGGATTACATCCGATTAAAGGACAGCTTCATCTTAACGAAGGATAAGCTTCAGTATGCCAAGAAGGATATGTACATTCTGCATCCTCTTCCACGAGTCAATGAGATCTCCACGGATGTGGATGATGATCCGCGGGCAGTTTACTTTAAGCAGGTTCAGAATGGCGTATACATGAGAATGGCATTGATCATGAAGTTATTGGAGGTGGAGATACCATGTTAAATATCGGAGGACTGAATCAGGGAATCGTGATCGATCATATCCAGGCCGGCGGTGCCATGAAGATTTATGAATATCTCAATCTGGAAAAGCTGGACTGTTCTGTGGCGATCATCAAAAATGCCAAAAGTAATAAAATGGGCAAAAAGGACATCATTAAGATCGAAGGTGACCTTGACATTGATCTTAATGTGCTGGGAGTTTTGGATCACAGTATTACGATCAATATCATTAAGAATGCAGAAATCGTGGAGAAGCATCAGCTTTCCCTGCCGGATACTGTGACGAATATTATCAAGTGCAAGAATCCGCGCTGCATTACTTCCATCGAGCAGGAGCTTCCACATAAGTTTAAGCTTACGGATCGGGAGAACCGGATCTACCGCTGTATTTACTGTGAGTCCAAGTTTAAAGGGAATTGATGGGAATTTTTCAGAAAACGCATATAAAAGTAAAAGCCACCGGGACTTCATGAAATATGAGGTTCGGTGGCTTTTTTAGAGTTTCCGAATTATTTTATCGCTTTGTTTTATGCAATGCGGAATACCACTTTGGATACATTTCCGGCGGTATCCTTTACCTTAACGGCATAACGTCCCTTTTTCTTAAGGACTGCCTTTTTGGTACCGGCTTTCTTTCCATTGATGGTCACGGATTTTACCTTCACGTTATCCTTAAATTTTAAGGTGACAGGCTTTGTAACCTTCTTGCCGTTTTTGATTCCCTTGATCACAGGTTTTTTCCGGTCAACACGGAAGGTCACAGAGGATACATTGCCCTGGGCATCCGCAACGGTGATCTTGTAGGTTTTATTGACGGAAGCCTTCAGAGAGGTATTGCCGATGGCAATTCCATTTACGGTAACGGACTTTACGTTTACGTTATCGGTAATGGTAAGCTTGACAGCCTTGTTGTATAAACCGTTGTTCTTCACCCCTGAGATTACAGGTGCCTCGGTATCTGCAGAAAGGGGATTTCCGGCTGTCACAGCGATCAGCTTGCTGTCGGCAGGCAGATTATCGGTGCTCCAGCTTGCGGTTGCCCCGTTGATGGTTCCGTTGCTTTCCGTGACATTTGCAGGGAAAGTAATGGCGTAATCCATGATCAATCCGCAGGACTTCATGTAGGCATAAACGCTGTCGTATCCATTTAAGGACTTGGTGTCAATCTTGCCGATCTCGGCATAGGAGGCACTGCTGGAAATCTTCGACATATCGGATGACATGGAAGAGGTCATGGAATCTGAGGTGCTGGTGACCTTCGCCGTGAAGGTGCTGCCATCCAGTGTCATTTCTGAAAATGGCGCAGCGGTGATCGTCTCTGTGGTATATAATGCTGCGTTAGCGGAGCCTTCTTTTAACTTGCTGATGTAGGTATTCAGATCTGTCAGTGTGGACTTCATCACCTCTGTATTCGCAAAGGAAAGCTGGCGGCTGAAGGTAATGTAGGTCATGCCGTTGATATTCTCCTCCCCGCGGGTAAAATCCGTGGACATCAGCGGTGACGTGTTCGCAGACTGGCTTAAGGATGTCTCAAAGGTCTGCTTTTCGTAAAGATACTTTACGGTGTAGGAACAGGTTCCGTCGGCATTTAATGTCAGGACCACTCCCTGCCCCATGCAGCCGGTCAGTGCGCCGACCATCAGGATCAGTGTCAGCATCAAACAGGATAATTTCTTTTTCGTTTTTTTCATTCATTTCCTCCAATCAAAATTATTGTCTTGTGGATGGTTACTTTATAATCTTAACATTAATGCAGAGAAATCACAAGAAAAAAGGTATTCTCTTCCCTAATTATAGGAAGAAAATACCTTTTTTATGATTCTCATATTTTGTAAATATAATATTTACGGACTGCAAAGTTCCAAAGAAATACGATGAAGGTCGCAGTAATCTTTGCCATAATCTTAACCATGCCATAATATTCCACAAGGCCATACATGAATATCACGTTTAAGACCAGTCCAATGGCACCTGCCATAAAGATCTGGCACATCTCCCGCCAGATGGAACGGTCCGTGACCACATCCTTGAAGGTAATGGCGCGGCCTAACATCCAGTTAAAGTAAAGGCCGATCACGAAGGCTATGATGGTACTCCAAAGGTATGACAGCCTTGTAAAATAGACCAGTCCTGCAAAACAGCACCATTCCATAATAGCACCGCTGCCTCCGACGATAACATAGGAGCCAAACTGGTGGAAAAGCTCCTGCCAGTGCTCTTTATCTGATGGAAACATTTCTGAATCCTCCTCTTTCGTTTCTGATTTTTGACATAAATTTGACAAAATCTTCAAAAATTTAACACAGTCAAGGATTCTATCATATTTTTTAATGTTTGGCAACTTTTTTTCACCTGTTAGCTGTGATTTTTGACCTCTTGGGTGATTTGTATTTACAAGGGAAAGGTTTCTATCTATAATAAGCACATATCTTGGCTGAGTAAGAAAATAAAGAGAGGCGGTGTTTATGAAGATAAAAATTGAACTGGACAGTGATCTGACAGAAAATGAGGTCATTATCCGATGCCCGGCTCTGACTGAGGATATTCAGA
>CAKRHL010000143.1 GCA_934338765.1 uncultured Lachnospiraceae bacterium
ACTCTGCCGTGGAGATAAAAAGCTGTCTCTTAGTGATATCCTCCGGATTGTTTGCCATTTCCTGCATCACATTCCAAAGAGACTGAAGATTTTCACGAAACTCCATGCCCTCCGTTTCACCAAAAATATCCTCTATCTCTCCGGCCGTTTCCGAAAGCTTCTCATAAAATGCCTGACGTCCTGTTTCCAGACGAAACTCTTTGTCCAGAAACATATCTCTGATCTGACGAACTGCAGATACGGTCGTACCCATCCCCGTCTGTATCAAAGAACCATCCACAGCCACCTTGACATTCTGATAATAGGAATCCGTCTGAATATTCTGCTGTCTGGTGTATCCCTTTGTCTTCACATTTGCAAGATTGTGGGACGTGGTATTCAATCCGGACTGCGCTGCGTGAAGTCCCGATACACCGGAATTAAAACTTGTAAATAAGCTTCCCATGCTGACTACCTGTGCCTTTCTATTGTGTCTGTCTGTTTATTCTATAAATCGAAAAAGAACAAATCCTTCGCTTTGCACCCGGTTTCCACTGCGTTGCGGGCTTTTTCTGTAAACTTAAAAAGCGAATGTCTCCAGGGTGCCAAATACTTTGGCCAAAGCCAGTCAGAGACTGGCTTAAAATAATCACTGCTTTGCATCAAAGGCTCCCGGTCCCATATCCACGCCGTAGCTGCTTGATGCATTGCGATTGTAATTATTACTTCCCGGTGACATCCGTGTACTTTGAATAAAATTCATATTGAATTCAATCATTTCAAGGGAATTTTCAATCAATTCTTTATTTTTTTGATTTGCATTGACAAGTCTCCCCATCACAAGCTTCAGGGAGTCATGAAGCTCACTGAGCTGCTTCTTTTCCTCCGGCTGTTTTGCCATAAGCTTTGCCAATGTGGTAAGATCAAGCTCCTTGGGATCCCTGTTCAGAACCACACCAATATTTGCTATGATCTTTTCTCTTTTCCTGTCTGCCGCATATGCAGCATCCAAAAGCTGCTGTTCCTCATCTGTGACCTTCTGAAGCTCCTGAAGATCCTCCCGGATCAGCACTGCGGTTTTTTTCTCAGAGATAGGGATCAGCTTTTCATAGATATCCTTTTCTCTGTGTAAAACCGTGATCAACTCTTCCATTAAACTGGCCAATGGGCTACCTCATTTCCTTATCAGATACTGGAGTCAAAAAACTTGCTCACAACGGAATCTGCGATCTCCTGTGCAGATACATTATAGCTGCCGGAAGCAAACTGCTCCTTCAATGCTGCGACCTTATCCTCCCTGATATCCGGTACTGCAGCCAGCGCCTTCTTGGCAGTCTGATAATCCTGTCCCTTGCTTGATACGGTATACTGCTCTTTTACTGTGGCTTCACTTTTCTTTGCGATCTTCTTCGGCTTGCTTGCCTGATATAACTGACTGATCTGATTGTATGCATCAATTCTCATAATAATCACCACCTAAATATTCTGCATTTTCATTTTCTCTATATGTGTATCGGAAACATTCCAAAAAAATTTAACACCTTCTTTTACAAAAAGGTGTTAAATTTTAAATTAATTTTATTAAATTTACAAAATACAGGTTTATTTCAGAATATCACAGAAGTCAAATGTGGCAAAATAATCTGCCGGAGTCTCTGCCCTGCGGATCATCTTCACACTGCCATCCTCCTGCAAAAGCAGCTCTGAGGAACGAAGACGTCCATTGTAATTATATCCCATTGCAAATCCGTGGGCACCTGCATCATGGATAAACAGATAATCTCCCATGTCAATCTTTGGAAGCATACGGTCAATGGCAAATTTATCATTATTTTCGCAGAGAGAACCTGTAACATCATACTTGTGATCACAAGGCGCATCCTCCTTACCAAGCACGGTAATATGATGATAAGCACCATACATTGCCGGACGCATCAGATTTGCCGCACAAGCATCCACACCAATGTATTCTTTATATATATGCTTCTCATGGATTGCCTTTGTAACAAGACCGCCATACGGAGCCAGCATAAAACGTCCCAGTTCTGTAAAGATTGCAACATCACCCATGCCCGCCGGTACCATGATCTCCTCAAATTTCTGACGGACACCGTCACCGATGATCTCGATATTGTTTGGCTCCTTATCCGGTGTGTAAGGGATTCCTACACCACCGGAAAGATTGATAAACGCAATCTCCACACCTGTTTTTTCCTTTAACTCTACAGCAAGCTCAAACAGGATACCTGCCAGTGTCGGGTAATACTCATTGGATACGGTATTGCTTGCAAGGAAGGAATGGATACCAAAACGCTTTGCACCAAGCTCTTTCAATCTCTTGAACGCCTCGATCATCTGCTCCTTGGTCATACCATACTTGGCATCTCCCGGGTTATCCATAATATCTGTTCCCAGCTGGAACACTCCACCCGGATTGTAACGACAGCAGATCGTTTCCGGAATGCCTGCGCAGTCCTTCAGAAAATCAATGTGGGTAATATCATCCAGATTGATAAATGCTCCCAGCTCTTTTGCCTTTACATACTCCTCTGCCGGTGTCACATTGGAAGAAAACATTATGTCACTGCCCAAGAAGCCGCACTTCTCAGACATCATCAGCTCTGTCAGGGATGAACAGTCAACACCACAGCCCTCCTCCTGAAGGATCTTCAGAATAAATGGATTTGGCGTTGCCTTTACCGCAAAATACTCCCGATATCCTTTATTCCAGGAAAATGCTGCTTTCAGACGTCTTGCATTCTCTCTGATGCCCTTCTCATCATAAATATGGAAAGGGGTCGGATATGTCTTTGTGATCTCCTCGACCTGTTCCTTTGTTACAAATGGTATCTTTTTCATCCGTAAAACTTCCTTCCTTATTGATATTGTTTTTTCAAGTGAAAAGTTTGAATTACTCATCTTTGATAGGATACCAAAAACGAAGGATAGTTTCAAGGGTGGTTATTTGCATTTCTTTATTATTTATGGTATGGTGGATGACGAATATATGTTTGTACGTAAACAGAAAGGGAGAGCAGTATGAGTGAATATACCGGAAAAGAAATTGTAGTATTGGAAGGGCTGGAAGCGGTCCGGAAGCGTCCCGGCATGTATATTGGTTCCACCGGTTCCCGGGGACTTCATCATTTAATATGGGAGATCCTGGACAATTCCATCGACGAGCAGCTGGCAGGCTTTTGCAGCGAGATCCATATCACCCTCCAGAAAGACGGAGGCGTCTGTATCGAAGATAACGGCCGCGGTGTGCCGGTGGATATCCATCCAACCCAGAAGATACCTACAGTCCGCGTCGTCTATACCGTCCTTCACGCAGGTGGTAAGTTTAACAGTACCGTCTATAAGGTATCCGGTGGTCTTCACGGTGTTGGCTCTTCTGTAGTCAATGCCCTCTCCTCTCACATGATCGTGGAGGTGCGGCGTAACGGACAAGTTTACCGGGACGAATACGCAAACGGCGGTCATCCGGTAACAAAACTTGAGAACGGTCAGCTTCCGGTGATCGGAAAATGCGCGAAATCCAATACCGGTACCAAGGTCACCTTCTATCCGGATGCCGAAATTTTTGAAACCATCACCTTCAAACCGGATGTGATCAAAAAGAAGTTAAAGGAGATTGCTTTCCTTAATAAAAATCTCAAGCTGATCTACAAAAATGAAAATGACGATGAAACTATTACATATCAGGAAGAATTCGGTATCCAGAGCTTTGTCAGCTACATTAACCGTGAGGCTGTCACACTTCATCCCACTCCTATCTATATTGAAGGCACCAGCGGTGATATCGAGGTGGAGGTTGCATTTCAGTACACCAACAGCTTTTCCGAGCAGATCAATCCATACTGTAATCGGATCAATGTCGTAGACGGCGGCACGCTGGTGACCGGATTTAAGACAGCTCTGACCCGTGTCATGAACCAGTACGCCAGAGAACTTGGCATACTGAAGGACAAGGATGAGAATTTTGACGGCAAGGATATCCGAAACGGACTGGTTGCCATTATCTCCATCAAGCACCCGGATCCACAGTTTGAAGGCCAGACCAAGACAAAGCTTGGCAATACCGATGCCAAAACAGCCGTGGACGATGTATTCAGTACAGAGGTCCAGCGTTATTTCGACAAAAATGTAGAGATCCTGCGGGCAATCCTGGAAAATTCCATGAAGTCCTACAATGCCCGCAAGGCAAGCGATAAAGCGAGAACAGCTGTATTAAAGCAGCTCAATGATGTGGATACCAAGAGTAAGCTTGCTTCCTGTACCTCCCGCAAACCGGAGGAATGTGAGGTATATATCGTCGAGGGAGATTCCGCCGGGGGTACCGTAAAGACCGCCCGCAACCGAAAAACACAGGCAGTGCTTCCTCTTCGCGGCAAGATTTTGAACGTGGAAAAGGCAACTCTGGAAAAAATTCTGTTAAATAATGAGATCAAATCCATGATTGCAGCCTTTGGCTGCGGAATCGGGGATGATTTTGATATCAGCAAGCTCCGCTATGACAAGATCATCATCCTGACCGATGCCGACGTGGACGGAGCCCATATCAGCACTCTACTGCTGACGTTTTTCTACCGGTTTATGCCGGAGCTGATCTACGCCGGCAAGATTTACCGTGGTCTGCCGCCACTTTATAAGGTAGACTATGAAACCGTGAGCCAGGCAGCCAAGCAGCGCGAGGAGGATATCGCTCTGGGACTTATCTCTCCGGAAGAGGAGCCGGAGGAGCCTGCTTCCAGAAAGAAAAAGGGCAAAAAGAAATTATCCCGTTATGTATTTAATGATTTTGAGCTGGAGAAATTCCGCAAGAATAAATCCTACAAGATCACAGGCATCCAGCGATACAAAGGACTGGGTGAAATGGACGCTGAGCAGCTCTGGGAAACCACACTGGATCCGGAAAGCCGTATTCTGGCACAGATCTCCATCAGCGATACCGTAGATGCCGACGAAGTCACAACTACGCTGATGAGCAGCAATGTTCCACCGAGACGTGAGTTTATCATGTCGGAGGCCAAATACGCCAATCTTGATATTTAAACAAAGCAAAAATAAAGTTTCTATCCATTTGAAAATGAGGTTATGATTATGAAAACAACGGATTCATCCATTATACAATTAGATTTTTCTGAGGAAATGCGTAATTCCTACCGTGACTATGCCGTGAGCGTTATCATTGCCCGTGCCCTGCCGGATATCCGGGACGGCTTGAAGCCGGTGCAGAGACGTATTCTCTACGCCATGAAGGAGCTGGGACTGGCTCCGGACAAGCCACACCGAAAAAGTGCCCGTATCGTCGGCGACACCATGGGTAAATATCATCCACACGGTGACAGCTCCATCTACGATGCCCTGGTACATATGACAGAGGATTATTCCCTGTCGATCCCACTGGTGGATGGCCACGGAAACTTCGGTTCCATCGACGGTGACAGTGCCGCAGCCATGCGATATACGGAGGCACGCCTTTCCTCCGGTGCCATGACCATGTTGGATAACCTGGACAAGGGACTTGTTCCTTTTGGTCCAAACTTCGATGAAAGCGAAAAGGAGCCGCTGGTACTGCCGGCAACCCTTCCAAACCTTTTGTTAAACGGCACCACGGGTATCGCCGTTGGTATGGCAACCAATATCCCGCCGCACAATCCTTCCGAGGTGATCGACGGAGTGATCGCTTATATGGATGATCCTGATATTTCAACTTATGAATTGATGCAGTATATTAAAGGACCGGATTTTCCAACCGGTGCCATGATCACGAATGCAGATGATATCCGCACGATTTATGAAACCGGTGAAGGAAAATTAAAGCTCCGGGCAAAGACCGAGATCGAGGACAGTGATTACGGCCGCAAAAA
>CAKRHL010000144.1 GCA_934338765.1 uncultured Lachnospiraceae bacterium
CCTCCGAAAGCTCCCTGACATGATGCAGGCTCTCAGAAAGCACCAATACTCCCAGTATATTAGAAACCGGCGGATATTGCAAGATTTGTCTCTGAAGCAGCTCCTGCCGGTAAAATCCTTGATAATCCTGTTTTGCCGCTGCCACAATACTGTAATGCTCCGGCTGATATGTCTGAAGCACCACATCTCCCGGCTTTTCCCCGCGTCCGGCTCTGCCTGCTGCCTGTGCAAGAAGCTGGTATGTTCTCTCTGCAGCCCGGAAATCCCCCACGTTCAATGACAGATCTGCGGCAAGGATACCCACCAGAGTCACATTTGGAAAATCATGTCCCTTCACGATCATCTGGGTACCGATCAGGATATCTGCACTCCCCGATGCAAAATCCTGCAGGATTTTCTCATGTCCTTCCTTTCCGGTAGTGGTATCCGCATCCATCCGAAGCACTTCTGCCTGTGGAAATCGTTCCCGTACCATTTGCTCTACCTTCTGGGTTCCGATTCCAAAGGTACCGATATATTTAGACTGACATTTGGGACATACTGACGGCATTGGTGTCTGATATCCACAGTAATGACATACCAGCTGATCCAGCCGGCCATACCGCATATGTGCGGTCAGAGAAACGGAACAGTGAGGACATTTTAACACCTCACCGCATTTTCTGCAGGAAACAGAGCCGGCATACCCGCGCCGGTTCAAAAATAAAATGATCTGCTCCCGTTTTTGTAAACGGTCCTCCATCAGCTCCGTGAGTTTCTCCCCAAATATGGAGCGGTTTTTCCGTTCCAGCTCCTCCCGCAGATCCGTCACCCAGATTTTTGGAAGCACAGCACCTCCTGCGCGATGGGTCATGGTAAATAACTGATATCTGCCCTTCTGTGCCCTGTAATAGGACTCCAGAGACGGTGTTGCCGAGCCAAGGATCACACTGGCTCCTGTCATGGCCGCCCGGTGAACCGCCACCTCTCTGGCATGATATTTCGGTGGCATCTCACTCTGATAGCTTGTCTCATGCTCCTCATCCATCACGATCAGCCCCAGCCGTTCAAACGGGGTAAACAAGGCAGACCGTGGTCCGATCATAATATCAATTTCTCCCGCCTTTGCCCTCTCAAACTGGTCAAATCTCTCCCCCTGGGATAACCGGGAATGCATGACCGAAACCCGTTCTCCAAACCGGCGGTAAAACCGGCTGACCGTCTGGAAAGTCAGGGCAATCTCTGGGATCAGCATGATCACCTGCTGCTCCTGCGCGATCACCTGCTCAATAATTCCCATATAAACCTCTGTCTTGCCGCTGCCGGTCACACCATGGATCAGATATGTTTTACGGACTCCCTCCAGATAATCCTTTGTCACTGCATCAACGATCACCTGCTGCTCCTGATTCAGTACCGGCGGCCGGTCCTGCACGCCGGACTGGTGCACCGGATTCCGGTACTGGCGGCTTTCCGATATCCGGAGCACCTCCTGCTCCTGCAGACTGCGGATCACCGCAGGAGTTGCTTTATATTCTCTCTGCAGCTCCTCATAGGAAATGCCTTCTTCATATTCCTCCTGATCAAGAAGAGCCTGCAGCACTCTCACCTTTGCCTTGTAATGCTTTCTGGCACACTCCTGCAGAAGCTGTTCCATTTCACTTCGTATCATGAGAGGGTATACGGTCCGTCTGATCTTCTTTTTGATCTCCCGGCGCACCGGAAGCACTGCCTTGATGGCATCATTCATGGTAGATCCGTAATTTTCTTTGATCCAATAAGCAAGGGAAAGCAGGTGTGATTCTGCAACCACTCCCTGCTTCACAATTTCCTTTATTTCCTTAGTCTTTTGGACATCAAACTTTGCCTCACCGGACAAACCAATGATGTACCCTTTCAGCTCTCTGTTGCCGCTGCCAAAGGGAATGACCACCATGGCTCCGATCACCGCATCATCCACCATCTCCTCCGGCACAATATACTGAAACGGCCGGTCAAGGCTTTTTACGGATATATCTACGATCACATCTGCAAATATCATATGTTTCCCCATTTCCCATTACTTTAAGAAATTACCATCCTTCACCACATTGGCAACCAGCTCACGCTCATCCATATGATGCTTTTGTCCTTTGATCTCCTGATAATCCTCGTGTCCCTTGCCCGCCAGCACGATGACATCTCCCTCTCTGGCATTCTCAATGGCATAACGGATCGCCTCTGCGCGGTCAATGATCGTGACATATTCTCCATCTGTTTTTTTGACACCTGTTACGATATCATCCAGAATGGCCTGCGGTTCCTCATTTCTCGGATTATCCGATGTAACAATAGTCAGATCTGCAAGTCTTGAAGATACCTCTCCCATCTGAAAACGTCTGTCTCTGGAACGGTTTCCTCCACATCCAAACAGGCATACAAGACGTTTTGGATGATATTCTTTCAGAGTAGAAAGCAGGCTCTCCAGACTCATGGCATTATGCGCATAATCGATCATCAGCGTGAACTTTGAAGAAACCGGCACGATCTCCACACGCCCCTTGACACGGATCTTGGACAGGGAATCCAGAATCGTCCCCTCCTTTACTCCAAAGTGACGGCAGATTGCAATGGCTGTCATGGAATTATAGACACTGAACTTTCCCGGAATATCGATCTCCACATCCATATCCAGCTTACCGCTCATATGATAGGCAACTCCCAGCGTGCCTCCCTTATCCATCAGGTGCACATCTGAAGCACGCAGATCGGCATTCTCCGAAAATCCATAGGTCTCCACCGCACAGGTATGCCCCTGCAGGATCTCCTCCAGATGAGAATCATCTGCATTAAAAATACCCTGACGGCACTGTCGGAACAGCAGGCTCTTGCAATGAATATAATCTGCCAGATCCTTATGCTCATTCGGTCCGATATGATCCGGCTCCAGATTGGTGAAGATACCATAATCAAAGACAAAGCCGCTGACACGGTGAAGCATCAGTCCCTGTGAAGATACTTCCATTACCACGCATTTGCAGCCGGCATCTACCATCTTACGGAAGGATTCCTGCACCACATAGGACTCCGGCGTCGTATTGGCAGACGGGATCTTCTCCTCACCGATAATGGTTTCAATTGTTCCAATGAGTCCTGTCTTGTAGCCGGAATGCTCCAATATGGAACGTACCATATAAGTCGCCGTGGTCTTTCCCTTGGTTCCGGTAATGCCGATCGTGGTGAGCTCCTTTGCCGGATGACCAAAAAATGCTGCTGAAGCCTGTGCGAGCGCCAGTCTGGTATCCTCCACGCGGATCACTGTCACATCTGCTGACACCTCTACATCCTTCTGTACGATCAGGACAGGACAACCATTTTCCGTAACTTCCTTTGCAAAGTCATGACCATCCCGGACGGCTCCACATATACATACAAAAACAGCTTCCGGTGCCGCTTTGCGTGAATCATAGATCAGTGCAGAAATCTCCTGATCGGTATTTCCCTGTACCACCTGATATTCCATATCTTCCAACAATGTCTTTAACTGCATGATATCTTCTTCCTTTCTATTGTTTCATTATTTGATCATTTTCATGGACTCTTCACTAAGCTCTCCGTCATAAACAACACTGGCCGGTCCGGTCATCCACACGGTATCATTCTCCCAGTCATAAAAAATCTCCAGATCTCCTCCCAGAAGATGAACAGTCAGATGCTCCTTTGTTTTGCCGTTTAAGACACATGCCACAGCAGAAGCGCATGTTCCCGTTCCGCACGCCAGTGTCTCTCCGGATCCACGCTCCCAGACTCTCATATTGATCTCTTGGTCGTTTAACACCTGAACAAACTCGGTATTGATCCGTTTCGGGAACAGCTTATGATTTTCAAAGGACGGTCCGATCTTTTCCAGATCCAGTGACGAGGTGTCATCCACAAATGTAACCACATGAGGATTCCCCATGGAAACTCCCGTCATATGATATACCTTTCCCTCTACCTCCACCGGCTCATTGACAAACTTCTCTTTCTCTGAAAGGATCGGTATCTGCGCCGGATTTAAGATCGGAGATCCCATATTGACCTTTACCATCTGAACCTTCCCCTCTTCTACTGTCAGATCCAGATATTTCATACCGCCCTTTGTCTCTACGGAAATGCTGGTTTTGTCTGTAAGACCATAATCATAGACATACTTTGCCACACAACGGATCCCGTTTCCGCACATTTCTCCCTCAGAACCATCTGCATTGTACATCGCCATCCTGAAATCCGCCTGCTCCGACGGGCAGATCAGGATCAGCCCGTCAGACCCCACTCCAAAATGACGGTCACTGACAAATCTGGATACCTTTGTGGGATCCTCTATCATCTTTTCCATACAATTCACATATACATAATCATTCCCACACCCATGCATCTTTGTAAACCTCATAAGCACACCATACCTTTCCCGACATTTCCTGCCGCCATAATAATATTTCAAACGGTATTTTCCATCTTTCTTTTCCTACAGTATATATAACAATATACGCAATAAATATCCGTATATTGTCTCAAATATTGCATTTACTGTCATCACGTTTCAATGCATATCCTTTTCCATAACAATTCACGATCTGAAAAGGGATCCCGTGAAGTTTCTTTCGCAGCTTCCGTATCATGGTATTGAGAACATCTTTATTGACCGTATCCTCCCGTTTCCATATCTTTTCCAATAACTCATCCGTTGCGACCATCTGCTCCCTGCTGCCTATAAGCAGATGAAATAATTGATATTCCTTTTCCGTCAACCCCAGAGCCTTTCCCTGCCATTCATAATCCCGCCTGTCACAAAGCTCCAGAAACCCCCGCCAGCAGTGAAAACCACCAAAAGCTCCGTTATATAGCCGCAGCAGCCTCTGAATCCGCAGGAGCAGCACCGGCACCGGAGTCGTCACCGGAATATAATCGTCCGCTCCCATTTCCAGACACCGTATCTCCTCATAATAAGAAACCTGCCCGCCATATCCTGCCACAACTATCGGACATGTATTCTCTCTGCAGATATCATCAAGTCTCGTATACATATCCTCCTGTCCATCCAGGCATACCAGAACCGCATCATATACTTGCCCGTCAGGCACAATAACAGCACCTTCCCGCCGAAGCTCTCCCAGCAGCTCCTCAGCGCCTGCTGATGCGTTCATGCATACCCGCAATCTCATACTGTTCCTCCCGTATATTTTTTTGAAACTGCAATATATCTTCAATACCTGTCTTTCCCCGCATCATATGTCTGCGATAACAATGATACCGGCTTCTCTGTTCCGGCGGCGTCAGATCCACCGGAATAATATCCGCTCCCGCTTCGATTCCCTGCACAATCCCATTTCTGTCAAGCATCTCCACTGTCTGCGCCACCGGCATATATATCTTCGGAAATGAGAGACGCAAAAGGGACATCATAAAATATGTGAGCTCCAGTACACCGTTTCTCTCCTTTTCAAAAGGAGTCCCCTCCGATGCCAAAAAGATGTCTAATATCATCATATCGGGGGCCAGCTGTCTCAAAAATGCAAACTCATCTGCCAGATTGGTTACACGCTGATACGGAGTCCCAACCATCAGACCTGTCCCAACCAAATAGCCGATCTCCTTCAGTTCCCACAGACATTGCTTTCTCCTGAGCAGTGACATTTTAGCCGGATGAAGCCGGCGATAAAAACGATCATCAGATGTCTGATAACACAAAAGATAACCGTCCGCTCCTGCCTGTTTCCATGTCTGATACACCGCCCGGGATCTTTCTCCCAGAGATAAGAATATGGTCATATCTCCTGACATTTTTTTCATTTTACGGATCATTTCCGTGATCCGTTCCGGCGTATACCATAAATCTTCTCCCCCC
>CAKRHL010000145.1 GCA_934338765.1 uncultured Lachnospiraceae bacterium
AAAATAAATCGGGATATCTTTTAAGTCCGAGAGAACATTGCAGTCTGGAGCATATAGGAGCACTTATGAAAATAGGCGTGGATTCCCTGAAGATCGAGGGAAGGATGAAACGACCGGAGTATGTTGCTCTGGTGACAGCAATATACCGTAAATATGTGGATCTGTGTGCTTCCTTAGGAGAAGAGACATATCAGGATTATCTGAACAGCCACAGCTCAATGTGGCAGGAGGATATCAGAAAGCTGCAGGAGCTGTATAACCGTCAGGGATTTACTTCCGGATATATAGAGGGCAGAAGCGGAGTTCCGTATGAGAAGAAACATGGAAAAGGGGATATGATCGCAGAGCTGCGTCCGAATCACGGAGGTGTCAGAGTGGGAAAAGTGACGGCTGTGGACAAGCATATGGTGACATATCGTCTTGAGAGGGAGGTTCATCCGCAGGATGTGGTGGAGTTTCGGGATGCAAAGCTATCCCCTTCTTATGAATACACTCTGGGTGAGACAAGAAAAGCCGGCGAGCTGGTAAAGGCACGTTATCTCAAGGGAAGCAGGATACGGACAGGGGATGCGGTATATCGGACAAAGGATGCTGTCCTTTTGGAGGAGATACGTGAAAAATATCTAAGGGAAGATAAAAAGCTGCCTGTCAGCATGCATTATACGGGGATGGTGGATAAGCCAATGGAGCTGCGGGTGTCGATGCTTCATGAAGGAAAGGAGATTTCCTGTACTTTGCAGGGCGCTGTTTGTCAAAGAGCAGAGAAAAGCCCGGCGGATCCGGAGGCAGTAAAACGTATATTGTGTCAGACGGGAGGCACTGATTTCCAATGCAGCAGCTGTGAGGTGGAGCTGCAGGGAGAGCTTTTTGTTCCGGTGGGAGTGGTCAAAAAATTACGGAGAGAGGCTTTGGAGCTTCTGCTGGATAAGCTGGATCACAGACATGACCGGGCAGGATGCCATGAAGCACCTGCGGCAGAGACAGAAGTCCGTGGACCGTATGAGAAGGACGACTGGGAAGAAAAAAAGATTGTATCCGTTATGTACCGGTGGCAGGCGGAAATGATATTGGAAAGGCAGGATGTGGATGCGCTTTATCTGCGGACTGAACAGATGTCGGATGAGGTGCTTCGAAAGCTTATTAAGACCGGTGCAGACAGGGGGATCAGGATGTATCTGATGATGCCTGCCGTATTTCGCAGAGCTGTTTATGAGGCAGAGCGAAAAAAGCTGGTACGGGGCGATAGTATTTACGATATGAAAGAGTTAAAGGGCTTTGTGATCCGTAACATGGAATCTTATGTGTTTTTGACGAAGGAGGCGGGGATCGCCGCCGGACGGATCAGAACGGATGCAAACCTTTATGTTGCCAACAGCGAGGCATTGGATTGGTGGCGGTTCCGGGGAGTGGAGGGAGAAACGCTTCCGTTGGAGCTCACAGGGAAGGAATGTGCCATGATCCGGGATAAGAGAGGCCTTGAGGCGGTGGTCTACGGATATATTCCGCTGATGGTGTCGGCTCAGTGTGTACATCGCCTGACCCGGGGCTGCGCCATGGAGTCTGGTGAGGGGGAGCAGCTTTTGCATATCAGGGATGAAAAGAAAAGGAAGTTTGCAGTTTTAAATGCGTGCAAATATTGTTATAATATCATTTACCATGAAACGCCGCTCTCCCTTGCGGAGGAGAAGAAGGAGTTATGGGAACAGGGGATACGCAGGTTCCGGTATGATTTTACGATCGAGAAACCGGCACAGATGAAGGAGATGCTGCAGAGAGGACTGCCGGAGGGACAAAAGGGACATTATTATCTTCCTGTGGAATAATGTGACTAGAGCTTTTAGAACAGAAAGGTTTCAGAGATATGGATAAACAGGGTGCAGCAGAGAAACTGCAGCAGCTGCTGGGAAATGTCAATGCAGTAGGAGTAGCTCATTCCGTTGTGGTGGAGCTGTCAAAATATATTATTATCTTTCTTTTTGCCTTGTATACATGGCATTGCTTTACCGTTTTTATCGGAAGGGATAAGGAACGTAAAGAAAGAGTATATCAGCATCAGATAAAACTTATATTTACAATACATTTTATATGCTCTCTGGTGTTGTTTCTCAATAGTCTGAATATACAGATGGTATTATTATATGTGCTGCAGGTGGTATTATTTTTATTTGTCAGTAAATCATATCCCTTTGTGTACGAGGGTATGTCAAGGGTTGTGCTCAATAATATGATCATGCTTCTGATGACAGGTATGGTAATGATCGAACGGCTGGATATTGCAAGTGCAGTACGGCAGATGATCTTTGCGGCGGCAATCTGTGTGCTGGGACTTTTCATTCCTTACATTATAGAAAAGTTTTCTTATTTTGATATTTTTGGCTGGTTTTATGCCATTGCGGGTCTGTTGTTTCTGGCACTTGTCTTTGTGATCGGAGAGGAGCATTACGGAGCGAAGAACTGGATTTCTATAGGAAGTTTTGCGCTGCAGCCGTCCGAATTTGTAAAGATCATATATGTTTTTTTTGCGGCAGCATTTCTGACGAGGGCTGAAAAGTTTAAAGACATTGTGCTGGTAACGGTTGTGGCAGCGGCGCATGTTCTGATCCTGGTGCTGGAGAGAGATCTGGGAGCAGCGCTGATCTATTTTATTACGTATCTGGTGATCCTCTATGTTTCTACAGAAAGGCTGATCTATCTGCTGTCCGGTCTGTTGTGTGGGTCGGGAGCGGCTGTGGCTGCATATCACCTCTTCACACATGTGCAGAATCGTGTGATCGCATGGAGAGATCCGTGGAGTACCATTGATGCCCAGGGATATCAGGTGGCTCGTTCTTTGTTTGCACTGGGAACCGGCGGCTGGTTTGGTATGGGCTTAGGAGAGGGGATGCCGGGCACGATACCGGTTGCCTCCAGTGATTTTATATTTTCTGCCATCGGAGAGGAGCTTGGAGTATTTTTTGCCATCTGTGTGATCCTGGTCGAGATCAGCTGCTTTATTATGTTTGTCAATATCGCCTTAAAGATGACGAGACGTTTTTATAAACTGACGGCACTGGGGCTGGCGGTGGAGTTCATTTTTCAGGTGTTTCTGACGGTGGGGGGAGCTATTAAATTTATCCCATCCACAGGGGTTACACTGCCATTAGTCAGCTACGGAGGCAGTTCGGTGATCAGTACCGTGGTTTTATTCAGTATCATCCAGGGGATGTATGTATTAAACAGAGAGGAGGCTGAGGACAGTGAGGACAAGAGACGCAGAGGAAGACGGCCGCAGGAGGAAGAAGAAGCAGAGCTTACGCAGCAAAAAAATATCCGCCGGACAGCGGAGAGACGGCGCAAACGCCCGGCTGGAGAGAGATAGAAAACGGGGAAATCGTCAGGTGATCGCCGTGGCCTACTGTGTTGTTCTTGTATTTCTTGGTATGATCGGTTATCTGGTGCGATTCATGGTATGTGACAGCAGTGAGGTTATTAATAATCCTGCCAATAAACGTCAGGAGCTTCTGGCGGAGCGGGTAGTCCGTGGAGATATTGTTTCCTCCGACGGAAAGGTTCTTGCAACCACAGAAACAGATAAGGATGGAAAGGAAACAAGAGTATATCCCTATAAAAATGAGTTCTGTCATGTCGTGGGGCGTGTCTGGAACAGCAAGACGGGAATCGAGAGAGAGCAGAGCTTTCCGCTTCTGACTTCCCATGTCAATCCCTTTAAACAGCTGGCCAATCAGCTGCAGGGACAGAAGAATCAGGGCGATATCGTAGTTTCGACTCTGAACGCCAGACTGCAGCAGGTTGCCTATGAAGCACTGGGAAATCAAAAGGGAGCGGTGGTTGCCATAGAGCCGGCTACTGGAAAAATTCTGGCAATGGTGTCAAAACCGGATTATGATCCCAACACTGTGCGGCAGCAGTGGGATGATCTGGTAGAGGATTCTCAGGGAGATTCTGCACTGCTTAACCGTGCAACACAGGGATTGTATCCTCCGGGATCCACCTTTAAGATCCTCACGGCTCTTGAGTACATGAGAGAGAATCCCTCCTATTCAAAATATCAGTATAACTGTCAGGGAAGTGACAATTTTGGAGGAAATGTGATCCGCTGTTACAACGGAGAACGTCATGGAACCGTGGATCTAAAAAGCTCGCTGGCGCATTCCTGCAATGGTTCCTTTGCCCATATCGGAGTGGGTCTGAACCGTACTTCATACCGGAAGCTGTGTGAGAGCTTTGGCTTTAATCAGTCTGTGGGAGGCTCCTTTGCCAGCAGCAAAAGCCGGTTTGTGTTAAGTAAGAAATCAGATGTTGCGGAGGTGGCGCAGACGGCGATCGGTCAGGGAAAGACAACGATCACGCCCCTTCAGAATGCATTGATCAGTGCGGCGATCGCCAATGATGGTGTACAGATGACACCGTATCTGGTGGACCGGATCGAAAGCGTGGATGGAACTATTGTCAAAAAATATGAGCCGGAGGTCAGACGAAAAGTACTTTCCAAAAAACGCTCCAATCAGATTACAGGGATGATGCGTTCTGTGGTTTCCGACGGAACGGCCGGCTCCCTGAAAAATCTGTCCTATCCGGTGGCCGGTAAGACAGGAACAGCAGAATTTGATGCCCAGGGAACCTCCCATGCGTGGTTTGTGGGGTTTGCCCCGGCTGCCGCACCGGAGATCGCCGTCAGTGTGATCGTAGAGGGTGCAGGAACCGGAAGCCAGTATGCAGTTCCCATTGCTTCCCGGTTGTTTGAAGAATATCTTGGAAATTGATTGCTAAATTTCATTGCATTAAATAACAAAAAAGGGTATACTTAAATTTAGTAAATGAAATGCACGTATGCCACCAGGAGGGATTGCAATGATTGAGGCAACAAGTTGTGGCGGTGTGGTGATCTTTCGAGGAAAGATCCTGCTATTGTACAAAAACTACAAAAATAGGTATGAGGGATGGGTGCTTCCTAAGGGTACTGTGGAGGAAGGCGAGGAGTATAAACAGACCGCTTTGCGGGAAGTCAAAGAAGAAACGGACGCAGATGCCAGTATTATCAAGTATGTGGGAAAGAGCCAGTATACTTTTAATACACAGGAGGATACGGTCGTAAAGGATGTACACTGGTATTTGATGATGGGCGAAAGCTATCACAGCAAGCCACAGCGCGAGGAATTTTTCGTGGATTCCGGATTTTATAAATATCACGAAGCTGTTCATTTGTTAAAGTTTGCAAATGAAAAGCAGATTCTGTTGATCATATTAGAGATATCCAGAGAAATTAGATAAGGGAGAAAAAAGTATGGGCAATAATATTTTAATCGTAGATGATGCTGCATTCATGAGAATGATGGTAAAAGATATTTTAACAAAGGGTGGTTACAATGTTGTTGGCGAAGCTGAGAATGGTGTCGTTGCCGTTCAGAAGTATGCAGAGTTGAAGCCGGATCTTGTAACACTTGATATTACCATGCCGGAGATGGATGGTATTCAGGCATTAAAGAAGATCAAAGAGGTCGATGCCGGAGCTAACGTGATCATGTGTTCCGCAATGGGACAGCAGGCTATGGTTATTGAGGCGATTCAGAATGGAGCAAAGGATTTTATTGTAAAGCCGTTTCAGGCGGATCGTGTATTAGAAGCTGTGAAAAAAGTTATTGGATAGTACATAATGAATTAAAAAGGGGATGCTGGTTTTCCGGACATCTCCTTTTTTGTATAAAATGCAGAAACACATTGACAAAACAGGCAAAAAATGATAATATTTCATTTGTTGCGACATGCAGCGCCGGTGTGGCGGAATTGGCAGACGCACATGACTCAAAATCATGCGGGTAACAC
>CAKRHL010000146.1 GCA_934338765.1 uncultured Lachnospiraceae bacterium
CTTCTTCACTGTCTCGCAAAGAGAACCGAAATCTGTGCCATGCTCTGCCTCTAATGCCTTTCTCATCACGCCCGGACCACTGACACCAACATTAATGATGGCATCCGCCTCAGTAACTCCGTGGAACGCACCGGCCATAAACGGATTGTCATCCGGTGCATTACAAAATACTACCAGCTTTGCACAACCGATACTGTCATTTTCCTTTGTATATTCTGCTGCCTGCAGAATGATCTCTCCCATCATCTTAACGGCATCCATATTCAGTCCTGTCTTGGTGGATCCAAGATTGACAGAGCTGCAGACAAAGTCGGTCTCTGCCAGAGCCTGCGGAATAGAACGGATCAACAGCTCATCCGCCCCGGTCATACCCTTTGACACAAGCGCACTATATCCACCGATAAAATTGATGCCCAGGGTTTTTGCTGCCCGGTCCAGAGTCTTTGCGATCGTTACGAAATCCTCCGGCTTTTTACATGCCGCTCCACCCACCAGTGCGATCGGGGTCACGGAAATTCTCTTATTTACAATCGGAATACCGTATTCTCTTTCAATAGCCTGTCCGGTTGGTACAAGCTCCTTTGCCACGGTAGTGATACGGTTATAAATCTTTTCATTCAGCGCATCAAGATCACTGTCAATGCACTCCAAAAGACTGATACCGATCGTAATGGTACGCACATCGAGATTTTCCTTCTCGATCATATTATTGGTCTCTAAAACTTCATTTATGTTTATCATTGTCATCCTCCACGTCTCTCCAGCCCCAGATTTCGGAGCCATCAGTGTAACATCACTAGTACAGCGAAGTTGCGAAGCAACTTCTAATATGAACTCGTCAGAGTTCATTATATTCTGTGCATCTGATCAAAAATATCCTCACGCTGCGCATGAATGATACATCCGAGATCTGTGCCAATGTTCTCGAGATCTGCCGCAAAGGTATCAAAATTAATACTGCACTTTGCTGTATCAACGATCATCATCATGTTAAAGAAACCGTCTACGATCGTCTGAGAAATATCCAGAATATTAACCTCATTGTCTGCAAGATATGTACATACCCTCGCAATAATTCCGACGCTGTCTTTTCCAACTACTGTAATTACTATCTTTCTCATGATTCCCTCATTTCCGCCCTGCGGCTGTCGCTGCATCGGCATTTTATTTTCTTATATCTTAATTCTTATTGATTTAAGATTATAATTCACTGTTTCATATTTTCTCTGATATGTTTGTCTCAGATCAAAGTGCTGATTCCAAAAAGTCCAATGTCATCTGACCCGGCTCCAGCTGTGGCTTGCTTCCGGCAGTCAGTACCAGCTTTGATGGTTTGTCCCTCTTCGCTACCGACAGATCAAAAGGCAGCTCCTTCATCCCCAATTCTTCCCACAGCTTACACTTAACCGCCTCATATGCAAGCTCCGGATAATTGTTTTCCTTGGAAAGATGAGCCAGAAATATATATTTCAGATCATCATGAAGAAGCCGGCACAACAGCTCCCCGGCATCCTCATTGGACAGATGCCCCCGTTCACTGAGGATACGACACTTCAACGAATATGGATAAGGTCCTGTTTCCAGCATGCTGATATCATGATTTGCTTCCAACAGGATAATCTCGCTTCCCTCCAGATGGGAGATCGTGTAGTCATCATAAACACCTAAGTCGGTCGCCATACCAACCTTATGCCCCGAAGCCTCTACCGTATAACAAACCGGATCCGCCGCATCGTGGGACATATGAAACGGCGTCACCTCAAGGCTTCCGATGGTCACAGGACGATCCGCATAAACCTGATATAAATGCTCCATGGTCACCAGACCCTTGCTGTCCTTTTGACGGATCCCGTCCAAAGTCCCTGCAGTACCATAAATTGGCACATGAAAATACTTTATCATCATGGGAACCCCCTGAATATGATCTGTATGCTCATGAGTCACAAAGATTGCATCCAGACTCTCCGGCGAAACATGGATCGATCTCAGACCATCAACGATCCTTTTGCGGCTGACTCCCGCATCGATCAGGATCCTCGAATCACCATTTCCTATATAAATGCAATTGCCACTGCTGCCACTGGCAATACTACATACCTGCATAATATCGTATCTTCCTTTCCATTATACCCAATAAATTTTTATATCATCACCCTCATGCAGCGGCGACGTAAAGTCCGAAGCCACCCCATTGATCAATGTCTCCAGACGGTTTCCTTTCGCTACAGACAGATCAAAAGGATAAAAATCAAGAACATCCACCAGAATATACTCTTTTTTATTTTTAAGCGTGACCGGATCTCCATTTACCGTAACCGGCATATCAATCACATTCAGGTTTTCTCCGCCGGTTGAAGTCTTTTCCTCTAAGTGTACATGTCCCTCTGCCACACTTTCGGCCTCCTGCATGTCACCATTAAGCACAGCCTCCGGCACCTGTCCGTCTCCATATTCTTTCATAAGCTCTTGATAATTCGGTTCTTCTTTTTTAATTTCACAGGCGATGGTAAAATTATCATATACCTTCGTTTCCATATCCGCCAAGGCATTGTTGACATATGCTTTTCCCCTGCAGACAATATCCATAAACTCCAGTACCTGCTCCAATGTATAATACTCCAGGATTTCAATCTCGTCATTTTCCTGTATCTCATAATACTGAGAAACAAACTCTCCGTTGACCTTTACAAATCTCGGACAAGTGATCGGCTTATTATTAAATACAAAGCGAATCGCAGAATGATACTCGGGGATTTCTCCGATAGTCATAACTGCCGCTTTTCCTTTAGTAGAAGCTGTAATCTCAATCTTATCATTTTGCGACAGAACGCCGCTCAATGCGCTCTCCTTTCCATTGAGACTTACTACTGCAGAGTCTCCCGATTCACCTCGCTTCATACGCTTTTCCCCATTTACCGAATAGTTAAGCGCTTTTCCTCTCTTCGGAAACAGATCTTCATTAGGATAGCCCAGCTGCATTGCTGCGTCTACCACCGTAAGCTTACTATTGTCATACAGCTTGATCCTCTCTCCGTTTAATGTCACAAAAATGAAATTGTTCTTTTGCTCATAATAGTTGAGGCAGATACCTACCGGCGTTACCAAAAGGGAATCTACCTTGATATCCTTTTGCAGAAATTCAATCTGTCCCATCACCTCAGAGCCCCGGAGTGCCACTCGCTCCTTCGGAAGTCCCAGACCTTCTGCCAGTGTTTCCTCAAATCCCTTCATCTTGCCGCCACCACCTACTACAAATACAGCACTGACCGCTTTTCCTCCGTTTAACTCTTTGATCCTCCCGGCAACCTTAGAAGTTATTTCACGCACAATCGGTTCTGCCACCTCTGCGATCTCATCCGATGAAATTTTATGAGACAGCCCCATAATATCATGAACTGTCACCTGTTTTCGCTGGGTACTCTGGCACTTCATTTTCTCTGCCTCGCCAAAGTCCAGCAAATAATGCCTTGCCAGAGTCTCCGTAATCTCGTCACCTGCCGATGGTATCATTCCATAGGCAATAATACTGCCATCATTGGTGATCGATATATCTGAGGTTCCTGCCCCCACATCCACCAATGCAATATTCAATAAACGAAACTTCTCCGGTATCGCTACATTCATTGCGGCAATAGGCTCCAACGTAAGATTGGCCACATAAAGCCCTGCTTTTTCTACTGCAGCATAAAGACCATCTACAACCTCATCCGGCAAAAATGTTGCAATCAGTTCTGTCTTGATGGTATTCGCTTTATGCCCCTCTAAGTTAGTGATGGGATAATCATTCTGATAATAACGGATCACCGAATATCCTACACAATAAAAATGAATATCCTCCTGCTGTTGTTCCTGGCGCAGCAGCTCATACGCTCTCTCCACACCAAGCATATCCAAAGAATAAACATGCTCATTTGTCACGACCGTCTCGTAGCTGAAATTCATCTCTGCCGTGGCAACAACCGTCTTTAATACACGTCCTGCCGCTGCAATACAGACATCACTCAATTTTCTCCCGATCAGCTTCTCCAATTTCTGTTTTACCTGAACAATCGTGTCTGCAACAGCCTGTATATCATGGATCTGTCCATCCAGCATTGCTCTCGTCTCATGCTCTACCGCTTCCTGCGCTACTACCACAAAGCCATTTCCCGCTGTCCGGTATCCCACGGTACCTACAATACTGCGGGTACCAATATCCAATCCAAACACCAATGGTTCTGTAATTTTTTTCACCACTGCGGCAATATTTACACTGCTTTGCGATGTTTTTGCAGCTGTTGTTCTGCTTTTAGCTGACTTACGGCCTGCCGTAGCCTTCCCTGTACGCATGGTCTTTTTCTCTGCCATGGACTTCTCCTTTCCGATTCATTTCTTTTGCAATATATAATATCATATTATTAGATTATAGCATGAAATAAAGAATCTGGTCAATAAAATTGAAGGGCCGCTGTTTTTACACAACGACCCCTCATTTATAATAGAGAAAAGAGTAAGCAAATTCGCTTTACGTTCATTTTCTGTCTGTCTTTATTTGATTGAAAGCGTAAATGATACTGAAATGCTCTTTTTGAATTTGAACTTCTTACCATAACTTGCCGGATAGCTTGCTGTCTTATCTCCGTTAGCCTTGCTTCCTACTCTGTTGTAGATAGAAATACGATACTTGTTTGGATCCTCTTTCTTCTCAAGCTGACCAGCTGCAACAGCCTTCATACCGGAAACTGTCTTTCCGTCACATTTTACAGAAACACCGGAAACTTTGATCTTCTTTGCCTTATGATCCTTCAGGATATCCTTGATATCTACATAGAATACCTGTGCATTCTGATTTTTGGACTTCTTATTCTTAAGAGTTACTGTATATTTAGCAGAACCTTTCTTGTTCTTTACAGAAATAGCAGTCTTGTTTGTATCCTTAGAGGAATCATTACCGCCATTCCAATCCCATTTTACATCAGCATAGCCCATAACAGCCTTATAGCTGCTTGCTGCGCTTGCCTTTGTACCAGTGTAAGCAACACCAGAAACTGCTACTGTAGCTGCTAATGCTACTGAAAATACTCTCTTAATTGTCTTTCTCATTGTATCGTCCTCCTATGATTATGATATTTTTTGTGGATCGCACCCTGATTGTCAATAAATATATCAAAGTTGCACACCTCATTTACATAAATATTGTATCGCTAATGTGACATTTTGTCAACTTTTTATTCGTAATTTTTATATTTTTGTGTATTTTTGCCGATTGACCGCGTTATTTCATAGAAAATTCCCCGGCGGGACACTTTGTCCCGCCGGGGAACTGATATTTATCCTTTATTTATTAATAACGTTATCCTTCAATGGTAATGCATTTCTTATTTTCTGCCGATTGCCCATCTTTCTTCGGAACCTTCAACTGCAAAATACCATTTTCAAATTTCGCAGAAATCTCATCCTCTGTAATATCTTCACCAACATAAAAACTTCTGCTCATACTGCCAGCATAACGTTCCTTACGGATATACTTCCCGTTTTTCTTTTCCTTGGTATCCTTGTCCAGTCCCTTGGCTGCTGAAATTACAATACATCCATCCTTCAGCTGTGCTGTAATCTCATCTTTCTTAAAACCAGGCAGATCAATATCTATCTCATATGTATCGTCCATCTCCCGGACATCCGTCTTCATCAGATTCTTTGCATGTTTTCCGTACAATGCTTTCTTTGCCGGATACATTGCCTTTTCAAAATCCTTCTCAAACGGAAAATCCTCCATCCAGTCATCAAATAAATTTTCTCCAAAAATACTAGGTCTTAACATAAGTCATTACTCCTTTCCTT
>CAKRHL010000147.1 GCA_934338765.1 uncultured Lachnospiraceae bacterium
CCCCCTCATACATCTTTAAGAGAACCTCATTTCTCTTTTTCCGTGCTGTTTTCGGATTTGCCACCGGATTATAGGCAGACGGTGAATTGGAAAGACCAATGAGCATTGCTGCTTCTGCCGGTTCCAGATCTGCCGGTTTTTTCCCGAAATAATACTTGCTGGCAGCCGACACACCGTAACAGCGGTTTCCGTAATAATTGCTGTTACAGTAAAACTCCATGATCTTATCTTTACCAAACTTCTGTTCCACCGTAGGTGCCAGAAGGATCTCTGCTACCTTTCTGGTAAAAGTCTGTTCCTGCGACAAAAGATTATTCTTGATCACCTGCTGTGTGATCGTGCTTCCCCCCTGTGTGATCTCACCTCTGTTCTTCAGCAGAGCCACACTGGCACGCATGGTAGCCAGCAGATCCACACCACCGTGAGTCTTAAAACGTTTATCTTCCACGGCAATATATCCGTTATAGATATAAGGTGATAT
Source organism: uncultured Lachnospiraceae bacterium (assembly GCA_934338765.1). Taxonomy (GTDB): domain Bacteria; phylum Bacillota; class Clostridia; order Lachnospirales; family Lachnospiraceae; genus Jutongia. The sequence continues at coordinate 482 of CAKRHL010000147.1, forward strand.
CTTCGAGATCTTAGTATACTTAAATCTTCCTGCATTCACAGAGCCGATCTTATTTCCCCGGTTATCGAATACCTGCGTATCCTCGTTCATAATAAAGTCTTCCTCTGTCATATTGACAAGATTATCAAAAACCACCTCTCTTGCCTCAGTAAACATAGGAATAACTTTAACATACACACAGATGCCCGCGATCAGGCATACCACCAAAATAGAAGCCAGTATTCCCAGCATAGTTCCTAAAATTGAAGAGATAACCCCCAAATATCCGCCGATGACTCCGACCAGCGCTTTTATCCCCATTGTAACCCGATTGATACCCTTCTTCATTCGTGCTCCTCCATTTTGAAGCGAATCATTTCATTTCTTTAATTAAATGTTTTTCCATTATAACCCCATCGATTGAAATTATCAAGTTGACACCCTAAATTCTGTCGATTAGAATATAATTTGAATGTTTACACCGTACAGGTGTTCACCATACATATTTTACCTGATACACGACATACATCACAACAGAAAGGTACTGATAACTTATGGATCTGTTACATACAAGAAAACATTTTGGCTTCATTGGTCTCGGACTGATCGGCGGCTCCGTGGCGCGCTGTATCCGTCAGGAGCTCCCCGACGCCCGTATATCTGCATATAACTACTATGAAACAAAAAAGCATCCCCGCCTGGAAATGGCTTTAGCCGACGGCATCCTCTCCGATATCACCACAGATATTTCAGAGGTGCGTGACTGGGATGTGATCTTTCTCTGCACCCCGGTCCGCACCAATGTGGCATACCTGAAAAAGCTTAAGCCATATCTCCGAAAAGACTGTATCCTGACAGATGTGGGCAGTGTCAAAGGTGAGATCTATGATGCCGTTCATCAGGAGGGGCTGGATCATTGCTTTATTGGCGGTCATCCCATGGCAGGTACCGAGCATATCGGTTATGAATACTCCTTCGCTTCTCTTCTGAAGGACTGCTACTATATATTGACGCCAACCAGCCTGGTACCCGAGGAAAGTATCCGGTGGATGCAGGAATTTGTCCGAGATGTGACCGGATCCCGCTGTGTGACCATTGATGTAACAGAACATGATGAAGCCACTGCCGGTATCAGCCATGCTCCCCATATTATTTCCGCCGCTCTGGTAAATGCCGTACGGGCACGGGACGACAAGGGAATGTACCAGCTTCTTGCTGCAGGCGGTTTCCGGGATATTACAAGGATCTCCTCTTCCTCTCCGGAAATGTGGACAAGCATCTGCCTTGCAAATAAAGATGCAATCCTTGAATTTTTGCAGGAATACCGTGATCTGCTGGGCAATATGGAACATGCCATTGAACAGGGCAATGAAACGGATATCCGGAATTTCTTTGCCACAGCAAAGGAATATCGTGACCGGTTATTCCCATCTGAGCCTTCTGACCGGAAATAACACTGCCACTTACAAACCATGTTGAAGCTTGTACATCTATACATAGAAAGGACCTTTTATTTATGTTGGAAAATATATTAGACGGGTTAAATCCCCAGCAGGAAGAAGCGGTTAAGCATTTCAAGGGACCACTTCTGATCCTTGCAGGTGCCGGCTCCGGCAAGACGCGAGTCCTCACCCACCGCATTGCTTATCTGATCGATTATTATGATGTCAATCCCTATCATATTCTGGCACTGACCTTCACCAACAAGGCCGCCGGAGAAATGAGGGAACGTGTGGATCAGATCGTGGGCTACGGCTCTGAAAACATCTGGGTCAGCACCTTCCATTCTACCTGTGTCCGGATCCTTCGCCGCTATATCGAGGTTCTGGGATATAAACGAAGCTTTACGATCTATGATGCCGATGACCAGCGGGCTCTGATGCGTGAGATCATCAAATTCCTTGATCTGGATCCCAAAAAGTACAAGGAGCGTGCTTTCCTGAACGTGATCTCCAATGCAAAGGACGAGCTGATCGGTCCGGAGGAATATGCCCAGCGGGCTCAGGGTGACAAAATGAGGGAAATCTATGCCCGTGCCTACCAGGAGTATGAAAAACGTCTCCGGGATGCCAATGCTCTGGATTTTGATGATCTGATCTGCAAGACCATCCAGATGTTTCAGGAAAATAAAGATATTCTGTCTTATTACCAGAACCGCTTCCGTTACATTATGGTAGACGAGTATCAGGATACCAATACGGCACAGTTTAAGCTGATCAGTCTCATGGCAAGCACCCCTGCTGACGACGGAGGTGTCGAGCACAATCTCTGCGTTGTAGGTGACGACGACCAGTCCATCTACAAATTTCGTGGTGCCAATATTATGAATATTCTCAACTTTGAGCAGGAATATCCGGATACCCGGGTGATCCGTCTGGAGGAAAACTACCGCTCCACCCAGAATATTCTGGATGCAGCCAACGCTGTGATCCACAACAATACAAAACGTAAGGAAAAGGCCCTCTGGACCAGAAAGGACAAAGGTGATTCCATCTACTATTCCCAGTTTGAGAATGAGTATGAAGAAGCCGAAGCAGTCTCCTCTGCCATTGCCCGCGCCGTAGAAAGCGGAGAGGCTTCTTATAAGGATTTTGCCGTACTGTACCGTACCAACGCCCAGTCCCGTGTCTTTGAGGAGAAGCTGATCAATTACAATATCCCATACCGCATCGTCGGTGCCGTCAACTTCTACCAGCGCAAGGAGATCAAGGACATCCTCGCCTATCTGCGCACTATTGAAAACGGCATGGATGATATCTCAGCCAAAAGGATCATCAATGTTCCGAAACGAGGGATCGGCCTGACCACCATCGACCGTGTCAGCAATTATGCGATCATTCATGGCACCAGCTTTTATAATGCTCTGCGGGACTATGAATATATCGAAAATATCGGTCGGAGTGCTGCAAAGCTTGGAAGCTTCGTGGGACTTATCGAATCCTTCCGTACCAGTCTGGAGGATCCGGACTACTCCATCGAACAGCTTGTCCGTGACGTGGTGGAACAGACCGGATATGAGGCAATGCTTCTGGATGATGACACTGAGGAATCCCAGGCACGTCTGGAAAATATCGAAGAGCTGATCAATAAAGCCGCATCCTATGAGGAGGATCAAGAGGAAGACAGTGCTACTCTGGGAGGCTTTCTGGAAGAGGTTGCCCTTGTTGCAGATATTGACAATGTGGATGACAGCACTGATATCGTTTTACTTATGACACTTCACAGTGCCAAGGGGCTGGAGTTTCCTTATGTCTATCTGGTGGGCATGGAGGACGGGATCTTTCCTGGAGCCATGGCGGTTTACGGGGAGGATCCGGATCAGGCCGCCGAGGAGATGGAGGAGGAACGCCGTCTTTGCTATGTAGGCATTACCAGAGCCATGAAAAAGCTCTCCTTAAGCTGCGCCAGAAGCCGTTTCCGCAATGGAGAGCATCAGTTTAACCGGCCTTCCCGCTTTATCAGCGAGATCCCACGTTATCTGATCCATGCCGGCAGCGGCTCTGCTACGGTCTCTTCCGGCGGGGTCAGTGCCGCTGAGTTTTTAAAACACCAGCCGGGAGAGATCACCTTCGGAAGCAGCCGTAACAGCTTTGGAAACGCTGGCAATAGCAATGGCTTCTCCGACAGATCCTACAGTAACAACTCTGCCGGAAGATCCTACACTACCGGTTCCGCCGGCAAGTCCTACGGTACAGGCACCTGGAATCCTGCTGCAGAGCAGCGTGTCAAGCAGTCCGGCCATACCCGCGGCAAAAGCGGTCTGGATCTTCTGGCGGGCAATCCTATGATCTCCAAGGGCTTCGGCAGCTCCTATACTGCCCCAAAGGCAAAGGTAGCGGCAGCAGAAACCTCTCCTGCCACCCTCAGCTATTCCGAGGGAGACCGTGTCCGCCATATGCGCTTTGGTGAAGGCGTGGTACAGGTCATCAAACCAAATGGTTCCGATTTTGAAGTAACTGTAGCCTTCGACAATGGTAATACTCGAAAAATGCTATCTTCATTTGCAAAGCTAAAAAAGGTATGATATACTTATGATAATATTTAGCTGGATTGGAGGTATTGTATGATGAATAATAATTCAAAACTGGAAGAGCTTTTAAACACTGCACGTATCAATGAACTCCTTCACAAAAAGGAATTAGAGGAGAAAAACAAAAACGGCATTCTGATTGCACTTGCCATCGTTGGCGCTGTTGCTACCGTTGCAGCGATCGCATATGCTGTTTACCGTTATTTTACACCGGATTATCTCGATGACTTCGATGATGATTATGAGGATGATTTCGATGACGATTATATCGAATTTTCCGACAGCAAGCCAGAGGCAGAGAATTAATCCGTTGATACGGTCTTTTCCGTGATGGAAACAATGTCAAACCGAAATGGATCTCCATTTCGGTTTGTTTTTGCCAGTTTACAGCCAATGATCCTGACAGCGTGCTGCCTGTCAGGATCATATCATAGAATAAAATACCCGCAGTACAGAAATGAGGAAATTATGAAGCTTTGGGGCGGACGTTTTACCAAGGAAACAAATCAGCTTGTACACAATTTTAATGCATCTCTTTCCTTTGACCAGAAATTTTACAAGGAAGATATCGAAGGAAGCATTGCCCATGTAACCATGCTTGCCAAACAGGGGATCTTATCAGATGAGGATAAAGAAAGCATTATCAAAGGACTGGAGAGCATCCGTCAGGACATTGACAACGGTACTCTTGCCTTTACTGCAGAGCATGAGGATATCCACAGCTTTGTAGAGGCACATCTGATCGAGCGCATTGGGGATGCCGGAAAGCGTCTTCATACCGGCCGCAGCCGTAATGACCAGGTTGCACTGGATATGAAGCTTTACACACGCCATGAGATTGAGGAAATGAACGATCTCCTTAAGAGTCTGCTTGACAGCATCCTCCGTATCATGAAGGAGAACCTTCACACGATCATGCCGGGCTTTACCCATCTGCAGAAGGCACAGCCTATCACCCTGGCACATCATATGGGCGCCTATTTTGAGATGTTCAAGCGCGACCGTTCCCGTCTCTCTGACACCTTAAAGCGTATGAACTACTGCCCTCTCGGTTCCGGTGCCCTCGCAGGTACCACATATCCGCTGGACAGAGAAGAAACCGCCAGACTTCTTGGCTTTACCGGACCAACCTTAAACAGTATGGATTCCGTTTCTGACCGTGATTATCTGATCGAGTTTTTAAATGATATGTCCATTATCATGATGCATCTTTCCCGTTTCTGCGAGGAGATCATCACATGGAATACCAACGAGTATCAGTTTGTGGATATTGATGATTCCTACTCTACCGGCAGCAGCATCATGCCACAAAAGAAAAA